>CAVJHW010000028.1:0-9912 GCA_963649395.1 Coriobacteriaceae bacterium
CTATCTCATCTATTGTCTCTGAATGCAGCTTGTCTATAAAAACTTTTACTATCTCTCCTGTTTCCGGATATTTTTCAAGCAGATACTGTACCATTTCTTTGTGAGTCGGGCGTTTCTTATTGCTGCCATCTATGCGTATCATAGAACGAGACTTTGTGTCTACCAGGGCTTCAAATCTGGTTATATCCTTTCCAAACAGTTCTTTAGCCTGCTCTGCTGTGACATAACTGCACAGTGATGAGCCATTATCGTATAGAGGACAAAATCTCCCTTTGGGATATGGCTTTCCCTGTTCTTCATATCCTACAAGTACTGCCCAATTATTTTGATGCCGATCTGAATTTCCGATAAGGAAATCAAAAATCAGCATTTGAACCATGTGATATCGCATTTCCGCAGTGTCGCTTACTTCTGCCAGGTGGTTAAGACAATAATGCCTTCCGCTGCCTTTCTCTATCATTTCTTCGGTGTCATAGTCTGGGTAGCGACCTGTGATAAACAAAACGCCTTCCACTATCGCCTCATCCTTTTTATTGAGCAAATAGCTCATGCAACCAATACGCTGATTGCGTACGCCGATATCTATTCTTGCTGTCTCTACACCAACTATCTGGCCTATGCGATAAGCCATGTGCTCTGAGGCATGCCTCCTTGGGCACCACAAAAAATAATTAGTGCTTTGATGGACTTTTCTGCTGCTTGCTGGCAATGATAGCAAATGATCTCAAGTGGCTTTGGATAGTAACTTTCATTAAGGTGCTGTGCCACGCCAAGGTCAGTTTTTGCAAATGCAAGCCACATCTGTTCTTCCTGTTTCATACAACAGCACTCCCTTCTGCGCAACTTCTTTTTCCACAGACAGCTTTCTTGTTTTCCTATCCTCGAATGTTTTCTCCGTGTTCACAATAATGTCTACAGCGCGTTTCTGTTTATGCCGGATCGATTTATACGCTTTTGCTGTAAGCTCCAACATATCTCTCTGCGAATCGTCCACTACAATGTAAAAGTCAAAATCGCTGTCTGCATTTTGTTTACCCTCTGCAAAGGAGCCGAAAAGATAAATCTTTCTAGGCAACAGATCTTCCACAAAGCAATTTTTCAATTCATCAATTTCATTGATTGACATCTTTTTACTCCTTTCGCAAACTCCGTTCTTTGTTCATGGCATGGGTTACTCTCGACATAAACTCACTCAAAAACCAAGGCTGAACTTCCCTGGTTCACTGATGTAGAGTGCTCTGTGGTCATCTCTGACCTGCTTGCACAGGGCATCCTTTTCAAGCTCTGAGTCCCTATTTTCGGCCCTTGTAACGCTATTTTTTTCCTTGCGTCGCCATTCTCGATCCTTCCCGGAAAAGTGTCCGGCAGTGACAAAGGCTCTCCCATCTTCTGCTGTCTCCCCCCCCCTAAAGTCAAAAATGAATAGTTTCCCTATCCGCCGAATCACTAGAATCCGGCGGATAGGGAAACTATTCATTCATCCATTTCATTGTTTAACATCTTTCCGCTCCCTTCTCTCGGCATAATCCTTATCTCCGAAAAATCAGATGGGAGAATCACCCTTCATAATTCACACGAACCTCCCTGCTATACGAGCAAGACTGTCCATGTCCCGCACCACCTGGTCTGTGTTCACGATATGGATTGCAAAAGGCTGATCGCCAAAATCCATAATGTGCCTTAGATTTATCGTCACATCGGTTGATTCTCCGATTTTCAGAAGCCATTCGGCGCAATTGTCACCACAATTCGACGCATTGAACAAGCGGCCCGGCATTTTCTGAACTTCCTCGTCTTCAAGCCATTTGGGGTCATGTTGATTTTTAAAAAAGAGGGAGGTGTTGTACACAACATCTTTTATTTTTCCGAATCTGACAGGAAGCATCCGTGAATCCTCCCCCCTTGTTTGTTATTCCGTCAACTGTTCTCCTCGGTATTATCCTCTATATAAACTACGTCTGTTTATCGTTCCAGCCAAGACATCTACTGGGCTCAAAAGCTTCTCTTTAATGTGAACCTCGTCCTTCCATCTGCGGTTTCACTACTTAGCTCATAGATTTCATCTTTCGTTAACATCAATCCCCTTGGATTTCTTCCGATGATGATATACTGGTTTTCTGTATCCAATGCGATATATTGCCGCATTGGATCATCGAGCAGGAGATCCGCATTGTCAATCACAAACAATTTGCCCTACCGGGCAGTCTTTCTCAAGCATACTACAATGCCTGCGGCGGATACCAGGGCGGCGGCAGCCAGTCCCAGCATAATGGGAGCTTCCCCTGTATCCGGGGAGGTTCGGTCTGTCTTCTGATTGCCATCCGTCTTCTCTGTCTTGTTATGGTCCGTGTTGGGACTGACAGAGTTGTAGGCCAGGGCACTGACCGGAAGGGCCAGGGTCATAAGGACTGCAGCGGCCAGGGCTGCCAATTTCTTACCTGCGTACTTTCTCATATTCTGCCTCCTTTGCTCAAGGGATACTCCCTTGCCCACTCTTCTAGGCGCAAGCCTACCGCTCTTGCATACAATCGTTGCTTTATTGCTTTCCTCTTCTGCTTCCATGCCCATTCTCTGGGGCTTCTTATTCTTCTGCTTCCTGGTAGAAGAGCTGGATGATCAGGGCCTCCAGCTGGCTGTTGTCTACCTGGTATTCTTCAAACTCCTCTCCCTGGACCATCTGGCCCGGAAGAGTGAGGACATTTTCTGTATCATAGGTATAATCCTTCAGCTGGCTCATTTCCTCAGCAGACAGGTTGGTGAGGATGACATTGTCCAGGAAGGGCTGCAAGGTATCATAGAGGGATTCGCCTCCTCTGTCCTTGAGGGAATCAATGAGGGCTGTCACATAGGTGGTTTGGCGATGCATCCGATCCTCTACGGAATTGAATTGGCTGGTGTCTCGATATTGGACGAAACGGGTGGCTGCCTCTCCCTGTAGGCGGAGGGTGCTGCCCTGGACGAAGCTGGGATCGATCCAGGTATAATCCTGGTCTATGGTCACCTCCACCCCTCCCAGGGCATCATTGACCTCTGCGATTCCCGGAAGGCTCAAGGATAGGTAGCCCCGGATCTCTGTGTCAAACAGCAGGCCCTCTACCGTCCCGGTCTGGGCGAAGCAGCTGCGCTTGCCCCCGGTGCAATAGGCATATTGGAGGCAGATCTGACCCGTCACCGTCTGGTCCACATTGCCCAGACTGCTGTAGATATCCAGCTCTGTCATGGCATTGCGGTTTATCTGCAGGAGCTGTCCCTCCTGGGTCTGCGTATTCAAAATCAGGAGAATCAGGCAGTCGGCCTGACCGGCATCCCCGGGAGCTAGGTTCTCATCTACAAAATCCTCCTCCCGCTCATCCACCCCTATAAAGAGGTAGCTGCGGATATGGGGGTTGGAACGATAGGTCTTCCCCTCATAGGTGATGAGGGAAATGCCATTCTGGGGACCGTTCAGCTCCTCAGCCCGCAGACGGGCGGCCTTCTTCTCCCTGGCATCCTCCAGAAAAGACCGGATCAGGAAGAAGGCCAGCAGGGCTCCTGCCCCGGCGCATAGGAGCAATATGATTCGGTTGAATCTTCGAATTCTCTTCTTCCTCCGCATGGCTTACTCCTTCTCCGTCAGGACGGCTCCCACCAGGAGGCGGTTGTCTCCATAGCAGGTGGACAGAATGATCATGGGCCGGTCTGCCCCGGTCTTTGTCATTTCCGAATGCCAATAGGGAATACTCCGGACATGGTCCAGAGATTCCAGGAAGGCGGTATATCCCTTCTGGCTGTTGCAGTCATAGGTAGCCAGGATATTCCTGGTATCATAGACCTGAACCAAAGCAATGGTATATGTATAGGTATGGGTTTCGGTATAGATCAGAATCCGGGAGTGAGCCTCCCGATATTCCTCCTCCTGCCAGAGGTCCAGAGAGCCAAACATGGTATCGTCCTTCATCCGATGCCCGTAAAGGACGGTAACCGCATCCTCGAAGGGATTCTGATTCAGGTCGGACTCGGTGAAAATAGCCCCCGGATAGCCCTCCTTACCCTCCACCGTATGGTTCTCATAATAATCCGGATCCTCCGGACTGCTCTGGAGGATGGGATAATCGATGGCGGTGTCCTGGATGCGGATCCAGCCGTAGATATCCGGATTCTCCTCCTGCAAGGCCTGGAAATTGATGGGACTGACAAAGCTCCTACTCCCGCCAGTGGATCCTCCTGTCTGCTTGGCTGCATCCTTATCAGCAGCTCCGCTTCCGGCCGGATTCCCCTCCGGGTCATCGGAACCGTCCCCTTCCCCTTTCTCATCGCCGCCCTCCCCGGAACTAGCTGCCAGTTCTCTCAGCCTCTCATTCATATCCTGAGAACGCCCAAGACGGCTCTGATAGAAAATCATCCCTATAATAGATACCCCAAACACAAGCACAAGGATAACCAAAACAACCTTTTTTCGCATCATCCACTTCCATCCCCCCATCCCCCCAGTCTAACCGCTAACCACTAACCACTGCCCCCTAACCACTAACCACTACCCCCTGCCCCTACTCCCTTCCCTTCTTTCCATTGCGGAAGACCAGGGATTTCTCATAGGGTACTACCCCCAGGACTACCTCGTCCAGATAGCGGACCACGTCGTCGGATCGGCGAATCTTGTCATTGACCAGGTAGGGGATGCATAAGATAAGGAACATGCCTACCAGCCCTGCCAAAGCCCCCTTCTCTGCCTGACTGACCACTCCTCTTTCGTTGGGTTCCTGGGCTACCTCGGCGGATTCCACCAGGGTGGGGGGATCGGTCTGGGTGATCTCACTCATGCGCTGGGATGCCTCGCTGGTGATGGTATCACACAGGACCTTGGACAGCTGGGCGTCCGTGGTGGTACACATGATGGTGAGGATACGAGTGTCATCCGTATGGGAAATGGACAAAGACTTGCGCACCTGGAGGCGGGTCATGGTAATGCCCATCTGCTCTTCTACCGCTTCTATGGCCTTGTCCAACACCGGCTTGCTTCTTACCATGACCACGAAATCATCCGACAGCTGGGTGCCGATCTGCAGGTCAGAGAGATTGGTGATGGAGGTGGTGGCGGATAATACATAGAGCATGGAGGAGGAGGTGTAGGTATATTTCTGCATATAACGCAGGCCTCCCATGCCAATAGCTCCCAGAAGGGCTCCCAGGATCAGCAGGGGCCAGAACCTCATCACGTAGCGGAAGAGATCCCACAGGTCTACCTGGTCAGCCGCTGGCACCGTCCTTGCGCTGACAGCAGAAGCTGTACGTCCTGCGCTGGCCTGGGAAGCCGTATGGCCTGTACCGGAGGCTGACGCTGTATGACCTGCCGATTGATTCATCCGGCTGTCGCCGGTGCTTCCATATTCCGGGTCATGGGAGGCGGTGGGTGATTGTCTCTTATCCAGCATCTTTACTCCCCCTCCCTGCCGTAGTATTTGTAATATTTCTTGCCATAGCCATCGGATTGCTCTTTGGACTTATTGAGAACAATCCCCAGAAAGTTCTCATTGACCTTCTTTAGCTCCTGGATATTCTTGCGAATCTCCTTGCGGCTCATCATATTGGCCCCCACCACCATAAGGGTGGCGTCCGCCAGGGAGGCCACAATGGCTGCATCGATGACCAGGCCCAGGGGCGGGGTATCGATGATAACCATATCGAAGGCGCTGCGCGTCTGCTTGAGGAATTCCTCGAAGGTGGCTCGCTTCAACAGCTGGGTGGAATTCCTGGTCATACGCCCGCTGGGCGCCAGATAGAGTCCCTCTATATTGGTGGAATACAGGGTCTCCACCATGCTGATCTTGCCGGTGAGATATTCCGTCAGACCCGGTGTATTCCTCTTATAACCCAGTTTCTTGTAAAAGATAGAATTCCGAATATCCGCATCCACCAGGAGGATCTTCTTCTCGAAGTCCTCCGCAAAGGCCTTGGCAATGCCCAAAGCCATGGTACTCTTGCCTTCGTTGTTCACACAGCTGGTAATGCATATGCTCTTCTGACCCAGACCGGAAAACTCCGCATTTATCTTGATTCGGCGGAAGGTATCCCGCATAGCTCCGGACAATTCGTTTTCTTCCTGGAGTTCTATATGATTCATAAATAAACCTTTCCATGATGGGGGGATTCTCCCCCTTTTCCGCTGCATCAATGATTCTAAGATTGATGCGCCTGACATCCCCTCTAATGTAACACACTTCCCAAAAGAGGGCAATAGATAAATCACTTGTTCGGGCATTTGAGCAACTGAGCCCAACCTTTGCAAGGGGCGGGGACAACGGGGTCAATTGCCAGGAAACTTCCTGACTCTGCCCAGGATCCGCTCCGCCAGTTCCTCTACCTCAGGCAGCTGGGGACCAAGGCTGTCCCTTGCCTGAAGGAGAGCCTTAGGGAAGGCTGCGGCCATACGGTCATAGCGTCTCATAGCTATCTGCTGTCCGAGACCTATATTTTGAGCCTCCAAAGCAAAGGAATCCCGGCGAATGGCATGGAGATTGTAGATATTTCCGATACTGACCGCCATATTTTCTGTACTGCTGTCGTAGACTTGGGTGCTTATTATATCATAGGCGGGTGACAGACGAAGAGTTTTCAGGTCTGGCCCATAGAGGAGGGAGAGATTCTTAATGTGGTTGTCTGTATTCCCTACCAGATAATTGAAGATGCAGATATCCCAAAGTCGCAGCTGATCCTCAATAGGAGAGGAGGAATATCTCCGAAGGAGGTCAAACATCTTCTTCAGGTATCCTTCTTGCTTCTTCTCGTACTTATCTGCGGATGCAATGCCCAGGGCCTGGGCAAAATCCTCCTGATGCAGACGAAGGGGAAGGGGCAAGCCTCCAAGATAGCAAGGGCTTTCTGCAAATATCCGATCATAGCGGCGAGTGGCAAAGAGGAGGGTATCCTCCGGTGTCATAGGTCTGGAAAGCGGAAAATCGCCCCCGGCTGATGCTGGTTGTTGAGGAGCGTCTGTCCTGATGATGAAGCTTTCAGGAATCTGGATCCCCAGATTCTGAGCGGTCAAAAGACATAATTGCTCGTTGGCTACGATTTTTTGCAATCTTACGTGGCTCTGCTTGACGATGTGGGTGCTGGGAGCACTGCCCACAGGCTGGTACCATTGGTCATTTGCCTCGTCATAATACAGGCCTACCTTTCCCGAAGCCCCGGTCAGGGACAGGTGGGATTTTGTCACAATATCCGCAGATGCGGTAGCGCCTTCCCTGGCCAACTCCTGCATTTTCTCAAGAGTCAAGGGTCGGTAAGCAGCTGGAACCGGGGCTTTGTCCTCCTTCAAGATCTGAATAGCTCCCAGGCATTCCCTCCCCAGCTCGGACAGAATCGTCAAGTAGTCTTCCTGATCCGCTTGCAGCCACTGGGCCACACAGCGGCGGGTGAAGCCCTCCGGCAGAAGTCCCTCGAAGAAGTTCCGCGTCTGGGAGGGGGTAAAGCTGCCTGCTTCCAGGGGAAGACTGATAGAGATCGCCCTGCTGTCAGGGGCATCCAGGTAGGCATCTGCATAGGTAAAGCAGGCATCCTCGGCATCTCCTCCGCTGATGTCACCCACACGCCTATGCTCTCCCCTGATCTCTATCCAAACGCCAAGACAAGTCATAGTCAGTCTATCCTCTCTCTTCCAGGAAAAGATCCATCCCCAGTAACTGTATCAACTGCAATGCCTTGCCGATCTCTATGGTAGGCTTCCCGTTTTCCAGGTCGGAAATAAAGGTGATGCTCAAGCCCGTAACCTCTGACAGATAGGCCTGGGTATAATGCAGGCTTTTCCTCCTGGCTCGGATCGCCCTGCCCAATACATCAATATCTATTACCTTCATATGCAGCCCTTCCCACGCAATCTATTTCACCTGTATTTGACTCTGCTCGCCCTGTCCTAAGCCGTTCGCCTGTATTTTGTCCCACCGGCTAGGTTTTTAGCCGTTCGGCATGATTTGGCTTTTCCGGCCACGTATTTAGCCGTTCGGCATGATTCAACCTTTCCAGCCCCACTTTTAGCCGTTCGCCTGTATTTCCACCGGGTTACGGTGCATGAATTCCTTCGCCACTATCTTGCCCGAATGGATGCCTGCACCTACCCCAAGGGATGCTTGCACCTTCAGCGATAGTTGAAAAAGGTCAGCAGCCCGTAGATGACCACGATGCTTCCTATGATGATAACCTGTTTTCTCTTGTGGTCCTTCAAAAGGCCGATGAACTCCCGCACGGCGGCATTGGGCCAGAAGTACCATTTGGTTTTGGCTCCCATGCCTTCCGCCCGCATTTTCAGCTTGCGGGCGTAGAGGCCGCTGCGGAAGACGTGGAAGTTGGTGGTGGAGAAGGCTATCTTGGCCTGGGGCTTTCTCTCCAGGATCTTGGCCTTGGAGAATTTCATATTTTCATAGGTATTGGTGGACTGATCCTCCTCCAGGATCCGGTCGGCGGGAATTCCCTGCTGCAGCAGATAAGCCTTCATGGCGGCAGACTCGGAATTGCGCTCATCCGATCCCTTGCCTCCGGAAGTAACGAAGATCAGGTCTTTGCCGGTCTGGGCCTTTTGTTCCTTACTAAAGGCAATGGCTCGGTCGATCCGCCCCCGCAGGAGGGGGGTGGGGCTTCCGTCCCGCAGGAGACTGCAGCCCAGTATGATGACGAAATCCTTGTTATATTCCGGATTATGACGGGAGACCAGGGCGCCGGTGATCATGGTGCCGATGACCATACACTCCCCATAGAGGTAGAGGGAGGCGAGGAGGTTGCTGAAGAGGTCATGCACCAATATCTGGGTCACACTGCCGGAGACATCGGCATCGAAGCAGAGGAGGAAGGCCTCCCCTCCCACCAGGAGCAGGGCCAACAGGATGCCCAGGATATTGACCAATCTCTTTCCCTCATGGCGAAGGAGGGAGAGATTGGAGATACACAGGGCAAGGGAAAAAACCAGAATAAAGGGCAGGGACAGGACCATGTAGGTCCTGGCTGAATTGGTCAGCAGGCTGAGGATCTGGGCAAAATTCTGCCCCAGATACAGGTCCGGTTCTCTGACCAGCCGTACGGTCAAGATCATATGGGTCACAAAGACCGACAGGAGAAAGAGGAAAAAGCCGATATAATAGATGGTATTGTAAGAATAGGGATTGTATTGGATCTGGGCGAAGAAAGCCCGCAGCAGCAGAACCAATACCAATCCCAGATAGACATCAAATGTAAAAGCTATGCCCAAGACATGCCGCTCGCTGCCTCCCGCAGCCAGGACAGCCAGAACAAGAGCTGCAAGAGCTGATAAAATTGCAATATTCCAAACCTTAGGTTTCTTATCTCTGGTATCAAATCGCATCCTAATTCCCCCGGACTTTTATACTCCCATCATCTTACTACAGCCCGGGGGAATTTTCAACTGGCAGAAAAGCCGGTTCAGGGCACCAGCAGAAAATCCAGTTCAGGGCTCACAGGCAGAAAAGCCGGTTCAGGGCTCTTTCACCTGATCCAATACCTTCTGATAGGGCATTTTCATGCCCTCCTTCATCCGGCTGCCCATCTTCTTTTGCATCTTCTTGGAGCCCATGAGGGCTCCTACAAGATACATGAGCAAAATACTGCCCTTCTTCTTCTGGGGGAAGTCGTACAGACCCTTTTCCTGGAAAAACTTGTGGTCAGCCTTCATAAATCCCCGCATTTGATAGATCAAATCCCGGAAAATCTTCCTGCCTCCCTCCCCCAGGAAGTTGGCAGGAGGGGCATAGTTTTCCCGGATAGAGTAACGAACCTGAGCCGCCATTTCCCCAATCTGCTGTTTCAGGGCATCGGCCCCCACTCTGCCATTTTCATCCGCCACGGCCCCGGCGAAGAAGTTCCCTCCCACCTCGGCTCTGGCCTCCAGAACCAGGCGAAGGTTTTCCTCCTTCCGGTATTCTCCCC
>CAVJHW010000028.1:9922-24073 GCA_963649395.1 Coriobacteriaceae bacterium
AGATAGGCCACAGGGCTCCCCATGGTTACGGTGCGGTGGCCATTGCAGAATTGGCGATCATCATAGGTCTTGAAGCGGGATCCCATGGAATGATCCCGGATCGTGAAGGCATATACCGTCGCCGACCCCTTCTGGATCTGATCTCGCAGCAGCTCCTGGAAGCCATCCTGGTAGATACATTCCCCGGTGGCAGCGCAGCGAAGGCAGCCCAGACAGCCGCCCCGAAAAGGAAAGTCCCGGAGATTGACCAAGCGGCTGGGCAGCCCCAGAGCCTCCCGAAAACAGGCGATCATCCCCTGCAATTCCCTGTCTTCCTCCCCCAGGTCAGCAACGATAACCACCGGGGCTGCCTCCGAAGCCCCTTCGGGTTCCGTCGCCGAGACCACCTCCAGAGCCGCCTCCTGATCTGCCCCTGAGGCTGCCTCCAGAGCTGTCTTATGCTCTGCCACCGGGTCCGCCCCTGGTTCTTCCTTCGAAGCCGCCGGGGAGGACTTCCTCCCTTCCCTCTCCCCTTCCATGCTCCAGACCAGGTAGCGGAAGAATTGTTCCGCATCTCTGCGGCCCTTTTCTTTGGTCAGATCCTCCATGTCCGCCGAAAGGCCCCGAATAGGCTTCATCCCCAGATCCCGGCAATTCTCCTCTATAAACCTGTGCGCTGTCACATCATAGAAATGTTTGGAGGTCGTAATCTGAGAGACATACTTCCCTTCCAGGGACAGTTTGCCCCCGGCCACATCCTCCTTCAGAAGCTCCAGAAAACGGTGGAGCTGCGAAGGGACCAGGAAGGTATAGACCGGATAGGAGAAGAGGATCAGATCTGCCCCCTCCAGAACCTTCCTTGCCTCCCCTCCTTCCTTCTCATAGGTTCGGATACCTGCCGCCCCAGAAATATATCGAAATGCATGCCCCGGAAATCTCTTCTGCAAATATTTGACTGTAAATAGGGTAATACTGTCTTCCCCCTTGGGGCTGCCGTTGATCACCGCAATGTTCATTCTTTTGCCCTTCCTCCCATCTCTATCCTTCCTCCGTGCCGGTGCCCCCTATGGCAAGGCTGGAGCTTCACTGAATCCGATAATGTTCAAACAGGGATTCCAGCATTCGCATGAAGCAGTCTGCCCCCTCCTCTGCCTTGCCCGGCTCCCGATAGACCGTGCGATAATTGAGCATGACACCGTGAAAGAGGTCACATTCCATGTCGCTGAGCATGCGCAGGTCCTTGTGGGCGAAATATCCCATAGCAGCGGTGCGGCGCTGCATGATATAATTTCGTTCCTTCAGATCATTGTTGAAGAAGATACTGGTGAAAAGGCCGTCCAGATTCTCCCATTTCTCCGGAAAGATCTGATAATATTCAAAAATGGCATCGCTGAGACGATCCTTATATTTTCCCCAGAAAAGGAGTTCGAAGACCTCCACATTGGCAAATGCGTATTTTGCGAAGACCCTCCACATCTCATAGAGCATTTCCAGAGAATCGGTATTGCTGTTGAGAACCGCCTCTAGCTCGATGACGTAGTTCTCCAGAAAGCGGACGGAGGCGATAAGGAGCAGGTGATCCAGATTCTCGAAATGCTTGTAGACCACGGTTCCGGTGCAATTGCAGGCTGCGGCAATGGTACGGATAGAGAGCTCCTCCGGCGATTTTGTTTTCAGCATTTCATGGGTCTTGATGATAAGTTCCAGTTTTTTCTTAGAAGCCATGTTCTTCCTCTCTCCTCCCGAGCCAACACTTATGTAACTACCCGATAAACATGCAGACGCCCGCTCGCATCGCGAGCGGGTTCCGTCTGCGCCTGTCATCACGCTCCTGCCACAGGATGTGCGGCATCACCACGAGCGAATGTCAGCTATGGATGTAATTCAGTATAGAGATTCTTGCGGGAAAAAGCAAGCCTTACCTGGAAAGTCCCCACAAACAGTCAGCCTTCCCTGACCGCTTCCATTCCTTAATGGGATTCCACATATTTCTTCATCTCATTCTCGATGGCCGGGGACAGCTCGGGCTCCTGGTAGTCCTCCAGGATCTTCTTCCACTTACGGTTGGCAGTTCTCTCAATGGGGGTAGAGCCCTCTGCCTCCCAGCGCTCATAGGTCTGGCGGTTGCTGAGGGTCGGCCGATAGAATTCCTCCCGGAAATGCTCTACCGTATGCTCATGCACCAGGAAGGTGCCGCCGGGGCCTACTTCCTCAATGGCCTCATAGGCCAGGGTATCCTCATCTACCGTAACCCCCTGGTGGATCCGCTTCAGATAACCGATGATCTCATTGTCTATAATCAGCTTTTCATAGGAAGTGCAATTATAGGTCTCAATGATACCGGCTGCGTGCAAAATGAAGTTGCCTCCTGCCATCTGGGCCATCATCAGGGTAATGGCAGATTCATAAGCTGCCTGGGAATCCATCATCTTGGAGTCAGACAGGGCGCCGGAGATCCGGCAGGGAATCTGGTAATACTTGGCCAACTGACCGTTGACCAGGGAGACTACCGCATCCTCCGGAGAACCGATGGTCAGGGTTCCGCTGCTCATCTCACCGTTGGAGCCGGAGGCGGAGTAGACCAGGGGAGTCCCGGGGTTGACACACTGGGCCAGAACGATACCGGCCAAAACCTCTGCATTTTGCACAGATACCAGCCCCGCCAGGGTGGCCGGTGTAGTCATTCCTGCGATAGACAGGGAATTGACCAACTGGGGCTGGCCGGTTTCGGCATAGGCAATAATAGCTCCCAGCTGATTGGCGTCATAGCTCAGCGGAGTCAGGGTACAGGGTATCGATGCGATCACCGGCTTTTCCTTGATGGCTTCCAGACCGCCGAAGGGAATCGATGCCAGTTCGATGCATTTGCGGGCATTCTCATACCCATATACACTGCCCATCAGGGGCTTATCGCTGTATTTCATGGTATGATAAACCATGGTACAGGGACGTTTCTTGGTATCCACATCCATAGGCTCTGCGGAAATATGGCTCTGAATATCGATATTCTTCAGGTTGTGGCAGATCTTCACGATATTATCGAAGTCCTCCAGCTGGCCATAGCGGCGGCCCCGATCCAGATCCTGCACAAAGGGGGAACCATAGGGGCCCACATAGGCCGTGCGCTCGGTAGAAATCTCTACATTCTTCCTGGGATCTCTGGCATAAATCGTATAGGAAGAAGGAGACAGCTTGATGGCCTTCTCCACCAGCTCTCTCGGAAAATGTACCCGTTTCCCGTCGATCCGGGCTCCGTGCTTCGCCAAAATCTCCTGGGCCTGCTGATGTCCCATCACAATACCGATCTCTTCCATGATCCGAAGAGAGTTCTCATGAATCATCTCAATCTCATTCTGAGTTAATACCTGATATCTCTGCATACTCCTACCTCCACTTCACTTTTCAATCTTGGCCTTTCCCACTACTCTGATTGCTTGCTTTTTTGGTTCTTTTTGTTAACTCCACAATATCATTATTGGTTATCACTGTCAACCTTTTTTCTTTCAAAAAACTCAACAAAAATCTGACTCTATAATTGTGCATTTCAAATATTGACACAATTACGCCCTGGAACTTATAATTTCCATATGGAAAACAGTGGCATTTTCTACATCTTGCAGGATGATAGCAGGCTTTAGAAGGTAGCATTCTTGCCTATTGCATCCCGCTTGCATGGTTATCACAGTTAACTTTTTGCTAATGCAAACCACCGGTCGCCTCAAAGCGACTCCACCAAAAGAGTGAGGGCCAGCTGCCCCCTGCAAGCCTACTCCGTACAAATCTACTCCGGACAGGCCTACTCCCGCAGCTGCCGTCAGCATAAGGAGGTAGCTATGACAAGAAAAAAAAGACTGCTTTCTCTTGTAATCCTTAGTATCATTGCCGGTCTGCAATATCTGACCCCCCTTCTTCGTTTTTCCTTCTACGATCAGATGTGCGGAGCCCTGAATCTGACAGATGTGCAGCTGGGCAGTATCGGGGCAGCCTATGGGATCTTCAATATCATCGGCTATGTACCCAGTGGCTTTCTGGCAGAGCGTTTTAAGGCCAAAAACCTGGTGCTGATCTCCATCGTCGGTATGTTCGCCGTGACCCTATGGTATGCCACATTTCCCGGCTTTGCCGCCCTTTGGATTATCCACGCCCTGTATGGGGTCTTCAGTGTGGGGATCTTCTGGTCAGCCTATCTGAAGGCCATCCGGCAGCTGGGCAGCGAGGAGGAGCAGAGCCGGATGTTCGGCATCAGCGAGGCTCTCCGGGGCATAGCTCAGACCCTGGTAGCCTTCTTCTGTCTCTTCCTGATGGGACGGTTTGCCAGCTACGTCATGGGATTTCGCGCCCTGCTTCTGGTCAACGCAGTCATGTTCGCCCTTTTATTCCTGGCCATGCTCCTCTTAGTGCCGGATCTGTCACAATTTCAGGAGAATAGCCAAAAGGTAAATAGTCCAAAGGAAGAAAGCTCTCAGGAGCAGAAGCCCCATTCCTTCTTTTCCATCATTAAAATGCCTGCTGTCTGGCTGTGCATCGGGGTCATTCTCTGCGGCTACACCCTTTGGAATACGGCCAATGGCTATATTGGGACCTACTGTACCCGCATTTTACACCTGTCGGACAGCCTGTCCAGCGCCATATCCATTCTGCGCACCTATATTATTGTCTTCACCGCCGGAATCAGCGGGGGCTTCATGATCGACCGATTTAAAAAAAGGGGAATCGGCATGTTCTATATGTATGCCGGCTGCCTGGTGACCCTAGTGGGAATCCTATGCACCAGGCATATCATCTTCCTTTGCGTAGGTATTACCGTGATCCTTTCCTATTTCATCAACGTGATCAAGTCCACCTATTGGTCTATCATGGGAGATGCAGGCATTCCCCGGGCAGCCACCGGACTGGCCACCGGGGTTATCTCCTTCATCGCCTTGACGCCGGATATGTTCGTATCGCCGGTGATCAGCCGTTTCATCCAATGGGGGGAAAGCATAGGAAGGATCGAAGCAGGCTTTCATGCCATGTTTATCTGGCTGCTGGTCTGGTCCCTGCTGGGAATGGGGGCATCGCTTCTTCTGGTCAGGTTCGGAAGGAAGGCCGGCTGAAAATCCTGTCATTGAAATGTGCGCTTCTTTGCTTTATAATCCCATTGAACAACTTGCAAAGGAGCGCAATACATTGAAAGAACAATCTCTGACCAAGGCACCTGTTGTATGCCTTCTGACCTTTATCTGCTGTTTTCTCTGGGGAAGTGCCTTTCCCTGCATCAAGATCGGCTACCGGCTCTTCCAAATATCCTCCGGGGATACCTCCAGCCAGATTCTCTTTGCCGGTCTTCGTTTCACCCTGGCAGGACTCCTGACCCTGCTGATGGAGGTCATTTCCACCAGGAAATTCCCCCGTCCCGGCAAGGGGGCTTGGAAGCCCATTCTGGCTCTTTCCATGACCCAGACGGTGATCCAATATTTCTTCTTTTATATTGGTCTGGCTCATGCGACTGGGGTGAAGTCCTCCATTATCGAGGCCTCCAGCACCTTCTTCGCCATATTGGTGGCCAGCCTGATCTTCCGCTACGAGGCCCTGACTGCCCATAAGATCCTGGGCTGCCTCATTGGCTTCGCCGGAGTCGTCCTCATCAATGTGGCAGGGGGCAGCTCCCTGGATCTGCATTTTTCCTTTCAGGGAGAGGGCTTTTTGCTCTTATCCACCTTTTCCTACGCCTGTTCCTCTACCTTGATGAAGAGATTTTCTTCCTCCGAAAGCCCTGTCACCCTGAGCGCCTACCAGTTCCTTCTGGGAGGAGTGATCCTGTCAGTCTGCGGCTTGGCTGCTGGAGGAAGGCTAAGAGTCTTCACCCCCGCTGCCGCCCTCCTTTTGGTCTACATGGCCTTTATCTCTGCCGCCGCCTATAGCCTGTGGGGCATCCTGCTCAAATACAACCCCGTCAGCCGTATCGCTGTCTTCGGCTTCATGACGCCGGTCATAGGAGTTGTCTTATCCGCCCTCCTTCTCAACGAGAAGAACCAGGCCTTCAGTATCTATGGGCTGATCTCTCTTTTGCTGGTCTGCCTTGGGATCTATATCGTGAATCGCCAAAGCAGGCAGACCGCCTAAGCCCCTCTGGGTCCCTCCGGAGCAGTCGGCTTTCCTTCGCAGGAAAGCCGACTGCTTTGCACTTTTGGCTTGTTTTTTTATTAACAATCTGCTATGATAGCCCTAGCAGATTATTTTTTTACAAACCCTTCTGCTCATCACAAAAGGAGGTATTTCCAATGTCTAAAAAGATCGTACTTGCCGGAGCCTGCAGAACGGCCATCGGCGTAATGGGAGGAGCTCTGAGCACAACTCCGGCTCCCGCCCTGGGCACTGTTGTCATCAAGGAGGCTCTGAAGAGAGCCGGTCTGACCCCGGACCAGGTGGATATGGTATATATGGGCTGTGTCATCCAGGCCGGAACCGGACAGAATCCGGCTCGTCAGGCAGCCATCAATGCCGGAATTCCGGTAGAATCCCCGGCCATCACCATCAACGTCCTGTGCGGCTCCGGTCTGGACTGTGTCAATACAGCTGCCCGCATGATCCGGGAGGGAGAGGCTGATATCATTGTAGCCGGTGGTGTGGAGAACATGTCCATGGCTCCCTATGCCCTGCGCAATGCCCGTTTCGGTTACCGTATGGGCAACAACCAGATCTTCGATACTATGATCACCGATGCCCTCAGCGATGCCTTCCACGGCTATCACATGGGAATCACCGCTGAAAATGTAGCAGAGCAATGGCATTTGACCCGGGAGCAACTGGACGCTTTCGCTGCTTCCAGTCAACAGAAGGCCTGCGCCGCCATCGCCTCCGGAAGATTTCAGGATGAGATTGTACCGGTAGAGGTGAAGAAGAAGAAGGAAACCATCCTCTTCGATACCGACGAAGGTCCCCGCCAGGGTGTTACGGCAGAGAGCCTGGCCAAGTTAAGACCTGCTTTTAAGAAGGATGGCGGTGTGGTAACTGCCGGAAATGCCTCCTCTATCAACGACGGAGCTGCTGCTGTGGTTGTCATGAGCGAGGAAAAGGCAAAGGAATTGGGCGTGAAGCCAATGGCTACCTGGGTAGACGGTACACTGGGGGGCGTGGATCCCTCCATCATGGGAGTCGGACCCATCGTCTCCACCCGCAAGCTCTTCGCCAGAACCGGCCTGACCATCCAAGATATGGATCTGGTAGAGGCCAATGAGGCCTTCGCTGCCCAGTCTCTGGCCGTTGCCCATGACCTGGAATTCGACATGGACAAGGTCAATGTCAATGGCGGCGCCATCGCCCTGGGTCATCCCGTGGGGGCTTCCGGCTGCCGAATCCTGGTAACCCTGATCCATGAAATGGAGAAGCGGGATGCCAAGACCGGTCTGGCTACCCTCTGCGTAGGCGGAGGCATGGGCTGCTCTGCTATCATCACAAGAGACTAAAGTCGACCGCCTGCAGGCGGAAGCTGTCCTCAGGCACAAGACGCACGCGGCGGGGTACACACTACAAAGTGTAGTGTGTACCCCGCTTTTCGTCGTTCACTTTCATGATTTTACAAAATGTAGTTGACGCCTTTCTCTTGTCGTGTTATCCTCTGCTTAAAGATAAATATTGCTAAAAAGCACCGTAGATACAGCAAAATTATGGGGTTTTTGCTGTGGAGTACCTTTATTTTTTTTACTCTTTTTTAGCAAGATTGGCATTTTTAACAAATTGCCGCATTTTCTTTTCCGGTATTCCGTTTTCTACACATTGTTGGATTGTATCCATGTGTGCAAGGCCGGACAATCCATGCAAGCAAGAGCGAATCTATTTATTACAAGGAGGATTTTTATTATGAACATGTACAACTGGATGGACCGCACAATCTTCGGAGCTAAGAAACCCTTTCCCCTGATCTCTTATCCCTCAGTGCAGTATCTCCACGTCACCGTCAAGGAGCTGGTATGTGACAGCACCCTGCAGGCTGTGGGCATGAAGATGATCGCTGACCACTACGACATGCTGGCTTCTACCGCCTATATGGATCTGTCTGTAGAAGCTGAGGCCTTCGGCGCTTTCACCGTATATGGAGCAGACGAGATTCCCACCATCATCGGCAAGCTGATCTCCACAGAGGAGGAGGCCGATGCCCTGAAGATCCCGGAGGTAGGAGCAGGAAGAACCGGCACCAACCTGGAGACCATCCGCAAGGCCAAGATCCTCATCAACGATCGGCCTATTTTCGCTGGGTGTATCGGTCCTTTCTCCCTGACCGGACGTCTCCTGAATGTGAATGACGTCATGGTAGACTGCTACGAGGACCCGGATATGGTCCACAAGGTGCTGGAGAAGGCTACCACTTTCATCACCAACTATCTGCTGGAACTGAAGAAAGCCGGAGCAGACGGGGCCATTATGGCAGAGCCTTTGGCAGGTATTCTGTCTCCCGACCTTATGAGCGAATTCTCCAGCAAATATGTCAGGAGAATCATCGACGCAGTGCAGGATTCCCATTTCCTGATTATCTATCACAATTGCGGCAGTGCCATCAATCACCTGGTGCCCCAGCTTATTGAGACCGGCTGCAAGGCCTTCCATTTTGGAGAGTCCGCTGACCTGCCCATGATGCTGGAGAAACTGCCTAAGGATTCCCTGATTTTTGGAAATATCAGTCCCTCCAAGGTTTTCAACAACAATAACCAGGAGGGTATGAACCTGACCACCCGCCGTCTGCTGGAAGATTGCGGTCACTATAACAATTTCATCATTTCCTCCGGTTGCGACGTTCCTCCCAATACCGACCTGGATATGATTGCTACTTTCTTCGATACCGTTGCCGCTCACTACTACAAGCAGCGTCTCTGGGATATGGTTGGATAAATTTTACCCCATAATTCGAATTCCAATCACACAAAGCCCGCCTGAGATCTCCCCTCAAAAGGAGACTCAGGCGGGCTTTCGTATGGAGACATTCTGCAGGCAGCGCGGAGATCCCTCAAGGCAGGCAGCGCAGAGATCCCTCAAGGAATGCAGGGGCTTACATAGATTTTCTATCGGCAATCTCTGCCATCTTGGCGCTGTTGAGCCTTGTATCGCCATGGACCCGGCTGTAGGACAGATAACCGTTCATTCGATCAATTTTGGTCAGGTTGCGGGATCCGCATAGAGGACACAGGTCCATCTCCAGCTCCTGGTGACCGCAGTCATCGCAATAGGCCAGGGACAGGTTGACCCCTTCATAGAAGCCCAGGGCCATGGCTCTGCGGATCAAGGTTTTGATGGCCTTCTTGTTATAGCTGACCGGGTAGCGGACATATTGGATCTTGCCCCCATTCAGCAGCTCCCAGAAACGTCCTTCCTTGTCCTGCTTCTCGATGGGGGAAATATCCTCCGTCACATGGCAGTGAAAGGAATTGCTGACATAGGGCCGGTCTGACACATGATGGACGATGCCATACATTTTCCGGAATTGCTCCACCTGCAGGCCGCAAAGGGATTCTGCCGGTGTTCCGTAGATGGCATAGAGGATGCCGTCTTCCTTCTTATATTCCCCGATTTTCCGGTTGATATAACGCATGACCTCCAGGGCAAATTCCCCGTCCTCGGCGATGGACTTGCCATTATAGAGCTCCTGCAGCTCGTTGAGGGCCGTGATGCCAAAGGAGGCTGTCATGGGCTTCAGCAGGGGGCGGATCTTCTCGGAAGGCTTCAAATGACCGCCGTAGAAACCTCCCTCGCAATAGCCCAGGGGATTGGTGGAAGCCTTCATTTCCCCCAAATAGTCATAGGTTCGCTTGTGGAGATCCCGGATCATCTCCAGATAGAAGTCCAAAATCTCATAGAAATCCCGGTTCTCTGCCTTGGATTTGGCCAGGATCATAGGCAAATGCAAAGATACGGCTCCGATATTGAAACGGCCTACGAAGACCGGCTTATCCTCCTCATCTGCTGGCTCCACCCCTCCCCTTTCGTACCAGGGGCTTAAGAAGGCCCGACAGCCCATGGGGCTGATAACCCGACCGTACTTCTTGTACATACTGGAGATATAACCCTCCCCGCTCATGGACAGCCAATCGGGATACATGGTCTTGGAGGAGCATTCCACCCCTGCCTCGAAGACATCCTCACAGGATCCTCCCGGACCGTGAAGAGCCTGGTCATAGAGGAATACAATCTTGGGGAAGAGAACCGGCTTGCGGAAGCCCTTCTTGCCCTGTCCCTCCTTATGCACCTCCAGAAGGGATATAGACAGCATCTTCTCAAATTGACTGGTCCCCAGCCCCAGGGTTACAGTGACAAAGGGATAGTCTCCCCGGGAGGACCCTACCGTATTGAGCTTGTATTCAATTCCCTGCCAGCCCTGGTCACAGTCCCGACGTACCTTGTCTATGGCATATTGGGCCGCCTTCTCCTCCCGTCCGGTCCAGCTTTCGTCGGCATAGCGGAGGAATTCCGCCAGGTATTTGTCATAGCTCTTCTGGGCATAGGGGGCCAGGATCTTGTCCACCTCCGGAACGGTAAATCCCCCATATTGCTGGGCTGCCGTGCTGAGGATAATATCTCCCATCACGTCAAAGGCCGTATCCACCGTCTTGGGCTCATTGTACCAGACATTTCCCATCTCAAAACCGCCCTTGAGGACGCTGGCCACATCGAAAAGGCAGCAATTCATGGTGTCCAGGCGGGCAGATTGGTCGTGAATGTAGATATAGCCGTCCTTGCAGGCCTGAAGCTCATTGCGGTTCATGAAGAACTTGCGATAGAGTTCCTTGTTCAGCTCATTGAAAATCAGGCTTCGCTTGGTGGCCACCAGGGCACTGTCCGTATTGGCATTGCTCTTGTCCCCGATATAGCGGATAGACTGACTCTTGGTATAAACCTCATCCATCATATGGATAAAGTCCACCTTATAGTTCCGATAATCCCGATAACTCTTGGCTACCGCCGGATTCACCCGGTCCAAAGCCCCCTCCACGATGCAATGCATGTCCGCAATGGGAATCTCCTCCTTATGAAGAGCCTCCGCCTGCTCCCGGGCAAATTGGCAGATAAAGTCCTTCTCCTCTTCGGTAAAGGTATACAAAATCCGCTTTGCGGACTTATTCACGGCATTGACGATCTTGCTGGCGTCAAAGGGCTCTCGGGTGCCATCCTTCTTCACAACATAAATCATAGCATTTCCTCCTCCCACACACATATTGAGAAAGGCCCGACCAACAGCCGGGCTTTCATGGACCCTGGCGGCGGTGACTGCCGCCAGGGACGCTTATTATTCCAGGAATCCGAAGGGCTCCTCTTCCTTGAGGAAATGCATCATCTGGTAGGCGCAGATAATGGCTACGTTCTCTTCCTTGAGGATCCGGCGCACCTCCTGGCGGTCGGCCAGAACCACCTCGATCTCCTCATTTTCTTCCATATATTTCCTGCTGGGAGTTCCGCTGGCATATCCGAAGACGGTAGCACAGGACTCATCGGACATACCGATGGTGGTAAAGCCGGGCTTCTCATACATGCCATCTGCCTGAATGGGGGCAAAATCCAGCCCTGTCTCCTCATGGAGTTCCCGGATGGCAGCCCTATGAAAATCCTCTCCGGGCTCTACCAGGCCCGCCGGAAGCTCATAGATATAGTCATCAATGCTGTAGCGATATTGGCGGATCAAGACCACCTTATCATGCTTCTCCCCATAAAGGCTGTAAATTACGACTCCATCCGGGACATTTTCCCGGGTCTTCAGCTTCAGACCTTCGGTATGCCTGGCACGAGAGGCCACATAATAATGGGTCTCGTGTGCGTTCTTATTGGTTCCGTCCACCTGATAGAGATTCACATAGGGGGTCTCTGTCAGCTGCTTCACCTGGTCTATCTGTGCCATGAATTTCACTTCCTGTTCTCACTTTGAAAGTCCCAACCAGCAGCTCCCTTGCCTGCTAGCTTTCCTTTGCGGTGGTGCCAAACTGCGATGGTGGTGCCATACCGCAGCATGCGCCTCCAGGGCTTTTGTGGACTTTTCAGGCCTTGTCAGGCCTGGGTTCCCTTCAAGAGGCGGCTGATGTGCTTATATAATAGCAGAGTTACTACGGATACCGCAACCCCCTTTATGAGATTGAAGGGCACGACTGCCAGCAGGCAGAAGCGGAAGAGGCTGTTGATGGCCGGATTGATGGCTCTTCCCATCTCGATAAATACTGCCGTATCCATATGGAAGGCCTTGCCATAGGCCGGAAGCAGCATATAGGCGTTCAGGAAGGCGCATACCACGGCCAGACAGATAACTCCCAGTCCCATGCCCAGCATGGCAGACTTCTTGCTCTTGTGTCTCTGATAAACCAAACCTGCCGGAATGACAAAGGAACATCCAATCAGGAAGTTGGCTAATTCTCCCACAAATGCCGTATCTGTTCCGTTGATAATCAGGTTCAGCAGGATCTTGATCATCTCGATGACCGCCCCTGCCAGAGGTCCCATGGCAAAGCTTCCGATCAGCACCGGAACCTCGCTGAAATCTGCCTTATAGAAGGAGGGGGCAATGGGAATCGGGAATTCGAATAACATCAATACCGTAGCCACTGCAGCCAGCATGGCAATCTGGATCATCCGCCGGGTCTTGCCCTGCGCCTTGCTCTGTCCCTTGCTCTTTACCTGTCCCTTGGTTCTCTCTACTACATGTTCCATACGTCTGTTTCCTCTCTTTCTTCTCTTGGTGGGTTTGATGGATTGTGATGGGGTCTGTTAGTCGGATGAGACGTACTTCCATGGAAAAACAAAAACGCCCCGGACACAGAGTTCCAGGGCGCAGAAGATACTGCTGCCATTCTTCTTCCATCCAGACTGTAACTGTTGGTACCGGAGTTGCACCGGTTCAGCCACTGCTGCAAGCAGCGGGTCGCGGACTATACCGCCAGTGGGGAATTACACCCCGCCCTGAAGACGCTCATTCAATTTACAAGACTATTATAGTCAGGTTACAGGGATTATGCAAGAGAAAAATCAACAAATAGAGAGACGTTTTTTTGTCTATTATGGTCAAATCCTCTGGGCAGCAATCCGGGCTTTCTTTCCAGAAAAGGCAATTCCGAGTTTTATGACAGCGATTAACTTCCTTTGCTGCAGATCCACATCGTACCTACGTCGGTTGATCTGCTGAAGCGCAGCCTGCGCAAGCTCCTCCAGGCGCTGTTCCGTACAGTCCTTCTCGGACTTTAATTCTATCAAGACGCCAGGAAGCTGCGGGCGCAGCGGCTGCATTTGGATATCAAATCGTCCTTCTCCCGCCTCTCGGTTAGAGGTAATCCGATAACTGCTATCCGTTATCGCACACATACCGAGAACCAACCCGTGGTAAAAGGTTTCATTGGCTGTATCATGAAAGCTGATCGTCTGCAGCAGGAACTTTTCCAACGTCAGCTGCAAAGTGTCGACATCCATCTTATAAATTGCTTCCTGGATAGCAATCGCAGAAGCTCGAGGAATCATCGTTTCGAACCGAGATAGAATCTCCTTGCTGTAAACAAAGGATATTTCCCTGTTGGGAAGGGCCACCTCACACAGATAGTCACCGCCATAGGACGGATCACAGCTGACAGCTTTTAAATAGCCGGCGACTAACAGAAAACTATAGACCGAAGACGGATCCTTTTGAATCTGCGGATAAATAACCTCTGTATCAATATGGGTGAGGAAAGATTCTCCCTTCATCAGCATCTCCAACCGCTCCATGATATCCGGTGTCGCAAAGGCCAGTACCTCCCGGATAATCTCATTACTGCCGGTAGACTGCCAAAAAGCCCTGGCGCGGCACTTATTATTAAAATATCCGATCACAGACCAGGGATTGAAAATATCCTTATTTCCAAAGCGATACCCATCATACCATTCGCACAGCTCCTGATACTGCCCGGATGCCCCATAATATTCTGCCATTTCCTGCACTTCGTCGGGAGTAAAGCCAAAGTACTCGCTGTAGCGCTGATCCAGTATGGAATTCACCTTCAGGTTATTCAATCCGCTGAAGATACTCTCCTTTGCGATCCTCAGGATTCCCGTCAGGAAGCCAAAGGCCAGATGAGAATTGTCCTTTAATCCCCCGGAGAAGAAGTTCCTCATGAAATTGATGATCTCCTCATAAAAGCCGCAATTATGCCCCTGCTGAATCGGCGTATCATATTCATCAATGATAATGAC
>CAVJHW010000029.1:0-9654 GCA_963649395.1 Coriobacteriaceae bacterium
CCTGTAGGAGCCGCTGGCCGGTTAGTACTTCTTCAAGCTGAAGCCCAGCCTGCCGGACTGGACCCCTGCCGCCCCCGGCTCCTCCCGTCCGGGTTTTTCAAAGAAAACTCCCCAGCCGCACGCTGTTCCACACCCTCACGAATGAAAGCCGGCTGCTTGTCGGGGCTTTCAAAGGAAACCCACTGAACCCAACAAAAAACTGGAAAGAATCAACACAAAACAACATATTCCTATTGACTTTCCCTTGACATGCAGGTATAATGGCAACAGAACAAAAGAAAAACCAAGGCATTTCAAGGAGGAAATGAGAACATGGTGAACGAATTTGAGATCAAAAAGCAGATTTGCGACATCGGGAAGAGAATCTATGACCGAAACATGGTTGCAGCCAACGATGGCAATATCTCCGTGAAGCTGAACGATAATGAGTTTCTCTGCACACCCACAGGTGTTTCCAAGGGCTTTATGACTCCGGAATATATCTGCAAGGTAGATGCTAAGGGAAATGTAATCCAGGCCAATGCAGGATTCAAGCCCTCCTCAGAGATCAAGATGCATATGCGGGTCTATGAGAAGAGACCGGATGTGGGCTCTGTCGTACATGCTCATCCTGTTTACGCCACCAGTTTTGCCATTGCAGGTATTCCTCTGACCCAGCCGATTATGCCGGAGGCTGTGATTGCCCTGGGCTGCGTACCCATCGCTGAGTATGGCACTCCCTCCACCAATGAGATTCCGGATGCGGTGGAGAAGTATCTTCCTTATTTCGATGCGGTTCTGCTGGAGAGCCATGGAGCCCTGACTTATTCTACTGATCTTCTGTCTGCTTATATGAAGATGGAATCCGTAGAGTTCTATGCGCAGCTTCTGTATCAGTCCAAGATGCTGGGCGGCCCCAAGGAATTCGACAAGGAGCAGATTGCCAAGCTCTATGAGATCAGAAGGAAGATGGGTCTTCCGGGCAAGCATCCGGCTAACCTCTGCCAGAACAAGGGCGAGGTGAATTGCCATAATTGCGGCAGCAGCAGCTGCAGCTGCGGCACTGCAGCACCCTCCAATAGCTCAGACGCGGAACTGGTTGCTTCTATTACTAAGCAGGTGATGGAGCAGCTGGGTCTGAAATAAGCATAAGGAGGTAATTATCGTGCCAGTAAATGAGAGCATGATAAAAGACATCGTACAAGAAGTGATGGCCAAGATGCAGCTGTCTGAGGCTTCCACCGGGAAGCTGGGCATCTTCAAAGATATGAACGAGGCCATTGAGGCTGCGAAGAAGGCTCAAAAGGTTGTACGGAATATGTCTTTGGATCAAAGAGAGAAGATTATTTCCGTCATTCGGAGAAAAACCCATGAAAATGCAGAGCTGATGGCTCGGCTGGCGGTGGACGAGACCGGCATGGGTAATGTAGGACATAAGATTCTGAAGAACCACCTGGTGGCAGATAAGACTCCGGGTACTGAGGATCTGCATACCCAGGCCTGGTCCGGAGATCGGGGTCTGACCCTGATCGAGATGGGACCCTTTGGGGTTATCGGTGCTATCACACCCTGCACCAATCCCCAGGAGACAGTAATTTGCAATACCATTGGCATGCTGGCCGGAGGGAATACGGTGGTATTCAACCCCCATCCCCAGGCTATCAAGACTTCTATTTTTGCCATCAACATGCTGAATGAAGCTTCCCTGGAAGCAGGCGGACCAGCCAATATTGCAGTGACGGTTGAGAAGCCGACGCTGGAGACCAGCGGCATCATGATGAAGCATAAGGATATTCCTCTGATCGCAGCCACCGGAGGACCGGGAGTTGTTACCGCAGTGCTTTCCTCCGGCAAGAGAGGCATCGGTGCCGGAGCAGGGAATCCCCCGGCTTTGGTAGACGAGACAGCAGATATCCGCAAGGCGGCAGAGGACATTGTCAATGGCTGTACCTTTGACAACAACCTTCCCTGCATCGCCGAGAAGGAAGTGGTTGCCCTGTCCCCCATCGTAGATGAGCTGATTCATTACATGGTGACGGAGCAGGGTTGCTATCTGGCTTCCAAGGAGGAGCAGGAGGCCCTGACCGCCACGGTGATGAAGGACGGAAGACTGAACCGCAAATGCGTAGGAAGATCCGCCAAGGTTCTCCTGAGCATGATTGGGGTAGAGGTTCCGGATAACATTCGCTGCATTATCTTCGAGGGACCCAAGGAGCATCCTTTGATTACCACAGAACTCATGATGCCTATCCTGGGTATTGTTCGGGCTAAGGATTTCGAGGATGCGGTGGAGCAGGCCGTATGGCTGGAGCATGGCAACCGCCATTCCGCTCATATCCACTCCAAGAATGTAGACCGTATTACCAGATATGCAAGAGAGATCGATACGGCAATCTTGGTGAAGAATGGCCCCTCTTATTCCGCCCTGGGATTCGGCGGAGAGGGCTTCTGTACCTTTACCATTGCCAGCAGAACCGGTGAAGGCCTCACCAGTGCTCAGTCATTTACCAAGAGAAGACGCTGTGTCATGGTAGACAGCCTGTGCATTCGCTAAGGCCCAGCAGGAGGTAGAACAGAGAATGGATATGAATTCAGCTAATATCGAAGAGATTGTAAAACAGGTTCTGGCAGGTATGGCCGGTGGCCAGACCAGCGCTCCGGCTTCCACAGGGGCATCTCAGGATATCCCCAAGACAGCCCATGTGGCCATGCTGACTGCCCTGGAACATTATGATATCAAGGAATTTCCTATGCCGGAGGTTGGGGATGACGACATTCTGGTCAAGGTAGAAGGCTGCGGTATCTGCGGCACCGATGCCCATGAGTTCAAGAGAGATCCCTTTGGTCTGATTCCCGTTGCCCTGGGACATGAGGGTACCGGCGAGATCGTCAAGATGGGCAAGAATGTCAAGAAGGACAGCGCCGGAAAGGACGTCAAGCTGGGAGACAAGATCGTAACCTGCATGATTTTCAAGGATGATCCGGAGATCACCATGTTTGACCTGAACAAACAGAACATTGGGGGCGCAGATGTCTATGGACTTTTGCCAGACGATGAGGTACACTTAAATGGGTGGTTCTCGGATTATATCCTGATCCGGGGAGGCTCCTTCGGAAGTACATTTTTCAATGTCAGTGATCTGGATCTCAAGTCCAGGATCCTCATTGAGCCCTGTGCCGTGCTGGTACATGCGGTAGAGAGGGCCAAGACTACCAACATCCTTCGCTTCAACAGCCGGGTGGTGGTACAGGGCTGCGGACCCATCGGTTTGATCTGTATTGCTGTGCTGCGAACCATGGGTGTTCAGAATATCGTAGCCGTAGACGGCAATGCCCAGCGCTTGGAATTTGCCAAGAAGATGGGTGCCTTCGATACGGTCAATTTCATGGAATACAAGGGCATTGACGCCCTGTCAGGAGCTGTAAAGGAAGCCTTTGGCGGACATTTGGCAGACTTTGCCTTCCAGTGTACCGGTTCTCCTGTAGCTCATGCCAATATTTATCACTTTATCCGCAACGGCGGCGGTCTGTGCGAGTTGGGATTCTTCATCAATGGCGGCGATGCCACCATCAATCCCCACTTCGACCTTTGCTCCAAAGAGATTAATCTGGTAGGCAGCTGGGTATATACCCTGCGGGATTATGCCACCACCTTTGACTTCCTGAAGAGGGCTAAGGCCATCGGGCTTCCCATGGATGACCTGATTACCCATACCTTCCCCTTGGAGGAGATCAATGAGGCACATCAGACCAATCTGGCTCAGAAGGGTCTGAAGATTGCCATCATTAACAAATAATAAGGAGCACGATAATGGCACAAGCCGTAGGAATTCTGGAGGTCTTCGGGCTGACAGCAGCCTTTGTAGCCGGAGATGCCGGCTGTAAGGCAGCCAATGTTACCCTGGAGGTTTTTGATAAGAATAAGCCTGCACATGCAGATGAGCTGCCGGTTCCCTTGCTGGTCACCATTAAGTACAGGGGCAGTGTTGCAGACGTGACAGCGGCCGTGGAGGCCGGCGTTGAAGCGGCCAAGGCCATCAGCGGTGTGGTCACATACCACGTAATCCCCAATCCCGATGATCCGGGAGTAGAGAAGATGCTGAAAATCAGCGCATTGGATAAGTTTTAATCATTCAGGAGGATAGAAATAATGGCAAAGGAAGCATTAGGAATGGTAGAGACAAGAGGTCTGACTGCTGCAATTGAGGCAGCAGATGCCATGACAAAGGCAGCAGAGGTAACCCTGATCGGAACGGAGAAGATCGGATCCGGACTGGTAACTGTTATGGTTCGCGGTGATGTAGGTGCCGTGAAGGCAGCTGTTGAGAGCGGAAGCGCAGCAGCCTCCAGGCTGGGTGAGCTGGTAGCTACTCATGTCATCCCCAGACCCCATGAGGATGTAGAGAAGATCCTGCCCAATAACCTTGCCTAATCTAAGGAGCTGATCATCCATGGGAAATGCATATGGCTTTGTTGAGATTACAGGTGTAGTTGCTGCGATGGATGCGGTGGACATCATGGGCAAGACAGCAGATGTGCATCTGGCCTCCTGGGAAAGGAAGCTGGGGGGCAGGCTGGTCACCCTGATTATAGAGGGAGATGTATCAGCAGTGCGCACGGCAGTGGACGCCGCAGTGGCTCAAGCAATAAAAAAACCTGTATGTCATGCGGTCATTGCCAATCCACATGAGGAGATAGTCAAGCTAGTCCAATTAAGCGCAAGCAGATGGAGAACAGTGGGAGACTACGCATGGCGGAAATAAAGAAAACGAAGGTAAGAGAGGCTGAGGACGCAGCCAAGCCCGAGACACCGGCCGCAAAGCTGACGGCTGAATCAGTGGCTCAGGCCGCCGGGCAGCCAGTGGCTGAATCCACAGCTTCAAAACAGACAATCGATCAGGAAATAAAGACAGACACCCACAAGGAGGAAAGAAAGATGACACAGGAAGCACTGGGAATGGTTGAGACCAGAGGACTGGTAGCTGCAATTGAGGCAGCAGATGCTATGTGCAAAGCGGCTAATGTAGTTCTGATCGGAACAGAGAAGATCGGATCCGGACTGGTAACCGTTATGGTTCGCGGCGATGTAGGTGCCGTAAAGTCAGCCGTTGAAGCAGGTGCGAACAATGCCGGAAGACTGGGCGAGCTGGTTGCAACTCATGTAATCCCCAGACCTCATACTGATGTGGAGATGATCCTTCCTAAATTAAAGTAATGAAGGGGTGATCGCATTGAATACAGAGAATATTGAGGCAATCACCCGTATGGTGCTGGAGGCCATCCATCAGACGGAGACCTCCCAGCAGGGTTTCCTGGTTCCGGTAGGCGTGTCTGCCCGGCATGTCCACCTGACCCAGGAGCACGTGGAGGTTCTTTTCGGACCAGGCTATCAGCTGACCAAACAGAAGGATTTGATGGGCGGTCAGTTTGCTTCCAATGAAAAGGTTACCCTGGTAGGGCTGAAGCTGCGGGCCATCGAGAATGTCCGTATCCTGGGACCGGTCCGCAAGGCTTCTCAGGTTGAGATATCCGCTACGGATGCTATCAAATTGGGGATTAAGGCCCCTATCCGGGAATCCGGGGATATCGCAGGCAGCGCCCCCATCGCCCTGGTGGGACCCCAAGGTGCCCTTTATCTGAAGGAAGGCTGCATCGTAGCCATGCGCCATATCCATATGTCACCCCAGGATGCTCAGGCAGCCGGAGTACATAATGGAGATATCGTGTCCGTGAAAGCGGACAATGCCAGAGGTACTGTCTTCGACCAGGTCAAGATTCGTGTAGATGACAGCTTTACCCTGGAGATGCATATTGATACCGATGAGGCTAATGCAGCCCAGATCCATCAGAATGACACAGTCATGATGATCAAGGGCTAAGGGAATGGATTTGATCAGGCGGAACCGTTGCCGGAATCTCAGATTCCGGCGGCAGTCCCGCTTGTTCGGCAAATATCGGCAGAAAAGGCAGCAAAGAGGGTGTGAATATCCGCAAGGGCTGTGGCCATGAAAGTTAGAAGACCAGCTGCTTTTGCAGCCAAGGCAGCCAGTGCATGGTTGGATTGGCTCGAAAGCAGGTGGCTGATCAGGACAGGGGACGGAGGAGACTATGATAGCGGGAAAGGTTGTAGGGAGCCTGGTTTCTACCAGAAAAAGCGAGAAACTGGTGGGAAATAAGTTTATGATTGTAGAACCCCTGCATCACATGCAGGGAGATACCCGTCGGATTATTGCTATCGATAATATCGGAGCCGGTATTGGTGAATATGTTATCGTCGCTCAGGGAAGTGCAGCCAGAATCGGCTGCGATATGGAAAATGCACCGGTGGACGCTGCCATCGTAGGAATTATCGATGATGGCGGTATTTTAGAGTAACTGTCCATGGCTGCCCGTGCAGCCGCCACAAGAAGAGTAAGAATGGAGAAAGGGCATGGATATCAAAGAGTTACAGAAAATAGTCCGTGAAGGCGGAGTAGTCGGTGCCGGGGGCGCCGGATTCCCCACGTATGCCAAGTTGGATGAACGCGCAGAGACCATTCTTCTGAATTGCGCGGAATGTGAGCCCCTGCTGAAGCTGCATCGGCAGCTGATGGAGAAGCATGCCTATGAGATTATGAAGGCATTTCATATGGTGGCGCAGATCGTGGGAGCCAAGGAGGCCATCATCGGAATTAAAAAGTCCTATGATGCAGCGGTAAAGGCCTTGCAGCAATATATCGGGGAATTTCCCGAGATGCGGATTGCCCTCCTGCAGGAGGTTTATCCCATGGGAGATGAGGTGGTTCTGATCTATGAGGCCACCCACAGGGTAGTGCGCCCCGGCGGCCTTCCCATCGAGGAGGGCGTTGCAGTCTTCAATGTGGAGACCATGTACAATATTTACAATGCGGTGGAGCATCAAAAGCCCGTCACCAGCAAGCTGGTATCTGTGGTAGCCGAGGTGGAGAATCCGGTAACGGTAAGAGTTCCCCTGGGCTGCACCATGGATGACGCAGTTGCCCTGGCGGGGGGAACTACGGTGAAGGATCCGGTCTATTTTGTCGGTGGTCCCATGATGGGCTTTATCGGAGCTGGCTCTCAGCCTATTACCAAGACCACCAATGCCATATTGGTGCTTCCCAAGGATCACAATATCGTGATGAAGAAGCAAAGGAAGACTTCGATTGATCTGCTGCGGGCTGCTTCTATCTGCTGTCAGTGTGAGGCCTGCACGGATATGTGTCCCCGTCATGCCTTGGGCCATCCCATTACGCCTCATATGTTTATGCGGTCGGCTTCCAATCAGGATTTCCAGAATCTGAATCCCTTCTTGCATACCTTCTTCTGTTCCTCCTGTGGGGTCTGCGAGATGTATGCCTGCCCCCAGAGCCTGGCTCCCCGGTCTCTGATCGCAGATTATAAGGCTGGCTTGCGGAAGAATGGAGTGAAGCCGCCCCAGGTAAGCCCTGCGCCGGTTACCAAGGGCAGGGAGTATCAGAAGGTTCCGGAGGAACGCTTGATGGCTCGGCTGGGTCTGACCCCCTATGATAAACCGGCTCCCCTGGAGGATGAGGTGGTGCCCATGAAGGCGGTGAAGGTCCTTTTAAGTCAGCATATCGGAGCCCCGGCTCTGCCTATTGTCAAGGTGGGAGATACCGTAACGGAGGGGCAGGTCATTGCAGAACCGGCCAAGGGCTTAAGTGTATGCATCCACGCCTCAATCAGCGGCCGTGTCAATGAAGTCACCGGTACCTACATCGGCATCATCAGCAAGTAGAAAGGACGAGTACTGTTATGAGTAAGGCAATCGGAATGATCGAATTCAAGACTGTGGCTGCAGGCATTACAGCCGCAGATACCATGGTCAAAACCTCAGAAGTAGAGATCGTAGAAGCCCAGACAGTCTGTCCTGGGAAGTATATTGCTATTATTTCAGGAGATTTAAGCGCAGTGAAGGCGGCGGTGGAAGCCGCAGGAGCCGGGAATGAATCCCAGCTGATCGACAGCTTTGTACTGGGCAATCCCCATGAATCCATTTTTCCGGCTATCTACGGCTCCTCTCAGATAGAGGAGGTCAGCGCCTTGGGGATCCTGGAGACCTATGACGCCGCAGCTATCATAGAGGCGGCAGATATCGCTGCCAAGACAGCTATTGTGGATCTGATTGAGCTGCGGATCGCCAAGGGCATGTGCGGCAAGTCCTACATGCTCCTGACCGGAGAAGTTTCTGCCGTTGAGGCTGCGATTGAAAAGGCCAAGAATCTGGTAGGGGAGAAGGGCATGTTCCTGGATTCTTCCGTCATCGCCCATCCCGACAAGAAGATGATCCGGACTATTCTGTAAGAATGAGGACTGACTTATGTTGGCATTAGAACGACGAAACCTAATACTAGAGAAGCTTCAGGATGAGAAACGTGTCGTTGTCAGCGAACTCAGCCAGATCTATAATGTGTCGGAGGAGACCATTCGCAGAGACCTGGAGAAGCTGGAACACGAGGGCTTTGCCACCAAAAGCTATGGCGGAGCGGTTCTGAACGAAAATGTGGGGATTGATATGCCCCTGAACATCCGCAGCAAGAAGAATGTGGCAGCGAAGCAAAAGATGGCAGAGATCGCTGCCTCCCTGATCCATGACGGGGATCATATCATGCTAGATGCCAGCTCCACCGACCTTTTTATCGCCAAGGCCATCAAGAACAAGCAGCGGCTGACGGTCATCACCAACTCCATTGAGATCGTAGTGGAGCTGTCGGAGATTGGCGGCTGGAACGTCATTTGCACGGGAGGGAACCTGAAGGAAGGCTATCTGGCTCTCCTAGGAACCCAGACAGAGGAAACCATCCGAACCTACTATGCGGACAAAGCTTTTGTCTCCTGCAAGGGCTTGAACTATGACCATGGCATTATGGACTCCCTCCAGCCCTTTACCAATGTAAAAAAAGTTATTATGGCCTCCACAGCGAAGTGCTACCTGGTGTTGGATCATACCAAATTTGACAAAACAGCCTTCACTAAGGCCGGCGACCTCCACCAGATCGCCGCTGTCATTACGGATACAAAACCAGATGATAAGTGGATGGAGGTCTTCCGCCAAAAGGGGATCGAGTGCTATTACCCCTGATGAAACGAATAAGAAGAATAAGAGGAAAGACAGGCGTCAGTCCCAGAGAATGGACAGGCGCCTGTCTTTTGTTCACAATTTTTTCACAAAATAATTAGCACTCACCTATTGACAGTGCTAACAATAAGTGTTATAGTACACATAGAACAAAGGAAGAGGGAAAGAAAAGGAAGACAGAAAGGGTTTTCCAGATGACCCGGATTTCCAAGTTCTCAACAAAGAACAGAAGAACAAATCACACATTCCGGATGAGTTCCGGATGCACAGAATAAAAAGGAGAGATGACTTATGATGATGCCTAGTATTTTTAATGATGATTTCTTTAGCCCCTGGATGGATTTCAGTGTACCGGATGTGGAGAAGACCCTGTATGGCAAACGTGCTTCTCATCTGATGAAGACGGATATTAAGGAGAAGGACAACAGCTATGAGCTGGCCATCGACCTGCCGGGCTTCAGCAAGGAGGAAGTCAATGTGGAACTGAAGGACGGATATCTGACAGTGAGCGCAGCCAAGGCTTTGGAGAAGAATGAGAAGGATGACAAGGCCAAGGACAAGGCAGACAAATATATCAG
>CAVJHW010000029.1:9664-23576 GCA_963649395.1 Coriobacteriaceae bacterium
ATATCAGACGGGAGCGCTACGAGGGCAGCATGAGCCGAAGCTTCTATGTGGGTAAGAACCTGTCGGAGGAGGATATCCGCGGAGAGTATAAGAATGGCATCCTGAGACTGGAAGTTCCCAAAAAGGGCGCAGTAGAAGAGAAGAAGCATTATATCACCATTGAAGGATAAGCAAAATGGCAACCACAGTCCCCGGAAGCAATTCCGGGGACTTTTTATAGAAGTCTAGGCACACTGCCGAGCAGAGAGCATGTATGTGTGTATCCAGTGACTTTCTTTGACGATAGCTTTCAGAGAGGGAGGTGAGATTAGGATGAAGGCAAAGAAGGATTATTACCAGGTGCTGGGGGTCAGTCGGGATGCGGATGAGGAGAGCATCAAGAAGGCCTACCGGAAGCTGGCTAAGAAGTATCATCCGGATTCCAATGCGGGGAATGCAGAAGCAGAACAGCGCTTCAAGGAGATTACGGAGGCTCACACGGTATTGAGTGACCCGGAGAAGAGGAAGCTGTATGACCGCTTTGGTCACGCTGCCTTCGATGGAAGTATGCCCGGAGGAGCCTACGGGGATACCTATGGCGGCAGTTATGACGGTAATTACGGAGGTGGTTACGGAGCCAATTACGGCGGCAGTTACGGAGGCAATACCCGCAGGTATTATAGTGGACAGACCCAGGGTTCCCAGGGACAGGGCTCTTATCGGGAATACCATTTCGAAGGCGGCAACATGGACGATATGTTTGGCGATATGTTCAAGGATATTTTCCGCAATGCCGGTTCCGGAGGGGGGCAGAAGGAATATCAGAATGATAAGGGATTTGGGGGCTTCCGCAGTGACTACAGTGCCAAGGGTCAGGATATCCACGCCAGTGTCTCCCTCACCTTTGATGAAGCTGCTTTCGGCTGCGAGAAAAGGATTTCCTTGCAAAATGCCCAGGGAAATGGGACCCAAACCCTCCAGGTGCATATCCCCGCAGGAATCGAGGATGGCAAGAGCATTCGCCTGAAGGGACGAGGCATGCCGGGCAGAGTCGGAGGAGTAGCCGGTGACTTGATTTTGACCGTGCAGGTAGGAGAACGGCTGGGCTTTGAGCGAAAGGGCTCTGATGTCTACACCACCGCAAATATTCCCTTTACAACGGCGGTATTTGGCGGAGAAGCCCTGGTGGACACCCTCTATGGCAAGGTGAAATGTAAGATTCCTGCCGGTACCCAATCCGGTGCCCGGGTCCGACTGAGGGGCAAGGGAACTGTATCGGTGAAGAAGCCGGATGTTCGGGGAGATCAATATATCACCATTCAGATTCAGGTTCCCAAGAATCTCAGCAGCCAGGCCAGACAGAAATTGAAAGAATTCGAGACCCTTTGCTCTGAGGAAGCCTCCGTAACCTGATAAGGATTCAGGCGGAATACGCACGGCTGATACAGCTGTTAGCAAAAAGAGAAGGCCTCTCGGCAGCTACCGCAGGCGGCAAGATGTTTGCCGTGGGCGTAGTTGCCGAGAGGCCTTTTGTATGGAGAACTTCTGGAAATTTCATCCTATTTTCACAATGAATTTCTTGCTTGCAAAGGAAGCTCTATGTTATAATACGGGCGTTGGACCATTGCAAATGAAGGAGACAAGGATGTCGGAGGAGAAAATGTCGGACAAGAAGCAGACGACGGGGAGGGTCAGAAGCTCGACTATCAGGCGCCGCAGGCAAAGTCTGCGAGCCAGGAGACGGCGGAGGGTATGGATGATCCGTGGAATTCTGCTGGTGGTAGCCCTTGGGGGGCTTTCCCTGGCTGTTTGGGGGATTTCCGCAGCCATCCGGGAGGGAAGCAGACTAAAGGCAGGCGCCTCCTCTGCGTCAGGAGAGGAATCCCAGGAGGACCTGGTGGCAATGGGGGCAGATTCTGTCCGCCATTTTTCTTTCCCCATCCTTCTGGTGGAGGACCAGGCGGCTGGGGAAGGCAGCTCTCCCTTGACGCTGGAAGAGTTTCAGCAGATTCTGCAGGACCTTTATGACAAGGATTACCTCTTGGTAGATATCTATGATTTGGCTGCGGTATCTACCTTGGAATCGGGCAGTCAGGTCTATGAGAAGGGAAGGCTTTCTCTTCCGGAGGGGAAGAAACCCTTTGTCTTGTCGCAACGGGATGTCAGCTACCCCTTCGACAAGGCAGGGAATGGGTATGCCTCCCGACTGGTGGTGGATGAAGATGGCAGGCTGGTCCATGAATATGTACAGGCGGACGGCAGCAGGGTTACCGGAGATTACGATGTGGTTTCCTGTCTGGAGACCTTTATCCAGGAGCATCCGGATTTTTCCTGGCAGGGAGCTCGGGGAATCCTAGGCTTGACAGGCTACAATGGGATTCTGGGTTATCGGACGACCTCCTACTTGGCTTCCACGGAGGGGAATCCCTATGCAGATTACGGGACCTATGACACCCAGTCGGAGATAGCTGCCTGCCAGACGGTGGTGCAGGCGCTGAAAGACAAGGGCTGGAACCTGGCCAGCAATGGCAATGGCAATACCAGCTATGGCAGTGAGATGTCTCAAATGCAGACGGATGCGGATCTATGGCAGACCAATGTGGCTTCCGTGACAGGAACTACGGATATCCTTATTTTCCCCTATGAGACAGATATCAGCGGATGGGGCGGATATAGCCAGGAGAATGAGAAATACAGCTACCTGTGGAATCAGGGCTTTCGCTACTTCTGCATAGAGGACGAGGAGAATGTCTCCTGGCTGCAGGTGGGACAGGATTATGTCAGGCAAGGGATTCATGAGATTGATTCCTACCAGGACTACCAGGCTGTCATGGCTCTGGAGCAATAGGAGTAGAGCAATAAGGAGTGAAGATTATTATGAAAAACAGAAAAGCATTGCTTGTATTATGTCTGGCTGCGGCATTGGCAGCTACAGGATGCGGAAATAAGGGAAAAGATTCTTCGGAAGCCACATCCACTTCTTCCGCGGAGTCCGCTTCCTCCGCTTCTTCCGCAGATTCCACAAGTACGTCGGAGGAGGACACCACTCCTCTGGTTGACGGGGACTTTGAACTGGAGGACTGTATCACCCTGTGTGATTACAAGGGTCTGAAGCTGACCCGAGAGGTGGAAGCAGTTACGGATGAGGATGTGGAGAGCTATATCACCTCTATGATGAGCCCAGAGGTGGTGACCGATGCCTCCGCCGTGGTAGAAGAGGGAGATACCGTAAATATTGACTACGAGGGCACCAAGGACGGAGTTGCCTTTGATGGCGGCACCTCTACCGGCTACGATCTGGTCATCGGTTCCGACAGCTTCATTGATGGCTTTGAAGACGGACTCATCGGGATGAAGGCAGGAGAAAGCCGGGATCTGGATCTGACATTTCCGGAGGACTATCAGGCAGAGGACCTGGCAGGGGCTGCTGTGGTCTTCCACGTTACAGTGAATACCATCAGCCGGGTACCGGATCTGACCGATGCCTGGGTGGTGGCAAATACAGACGGGGAGTATACCACAGCTGAGGAATATCGGCAGAATGCAAGGGAAAATCTGGAGACAAATAACGAAAATACCGCTCTCCAGAATCTGCGTCAGACTGTCTGGACCCAGCTGGAGGAGAATTCCACCTTCAAACAGCTTCCCTCCTCCTATGTAGAAGAGGGACAAACGGAATTTGAGAATAACGTAACCCAGGAGGCCTCCTACTATGGATATGAGCTGGAGGAATATGTTGAGAACGCAGGCTTGACGATGGACGAGTATAATTCCAAAAAAGAACAGTACGGCCGGTCTGTTGCCAAGAGCCGCCTCTTGTTGGATGCCCTGGTGCAGGCCGAAAAGGTAAGTACAGAGGATCAGGAATATAAAGAAGCTCTGGACACCTTGGCAGAGTCCTATAGCATGGATGCGGATACCCTGGTGGACACCTACGGACAGGATACCGTGGAACAATATATCCTGACCAGCCTGGTGCTGGATCGGGTCATCGGATATGCGGATGTCACAGATGCCACGGCGGCAGAATAAGTCGCCTAACTACAGGCCGGGAAGCGCTCCGACAGCAAATCTTTTTTGATTGACAACCCGTCTTGTTTGCAGTATAGTAGACAAGACGGGGCATTAGCGCAGTTGGGAGCGCGCCACATTCGCATTGTGGAGGCCGTGGGTTCGAATCCCATATGCTCCATCCTATTAAGGAAACAGTTGATGCGTCTGGCGAAAGCCAGGCGCATCAACTGTTTCCGGGCGTTTTTTCCTTTGGGGCAGATGTATTCGACCAGCGCTCTTTTTGAAAGCCTCGGAGATTAGATGGTCTCGTGGTTGTGGAACTTGCGCAGCACCTTCTGAATTCGCTCCACCGGCTCCAGCAGGCTGCTGATGGAGGCATCGTGGTTCAGGGTATCGATGATCAGGGCAATATATTTGCTCATATCACAGTTGATATAGTAGGGCTTTTGCAGCAGCTCCGGCGTTTGGTAGACCAGATTGGTGGTCACCAACCGGGTGAACCAGCCCTTCTCAAAGGCTTTGTCGAAGCGGTCCAGTCCGTTGGTGAAGAGACCAAAGGTGCTGCACATATAGATCCTGCGGGCATCCCGCTCCTTCAGGAGCTTGGCTACCTCGATCATGCTGTCGCCGGAGGAAATCATGTCATCCACAATGATCATATCCTTACCGGCTACGTTAGCCCCCAGAAATTCATGGGCTACGATGGGATTGCGGCCGTCGATGATGGTGGAGTAATCCCTTCGTTTGTAGAACATACCCATGTCCACTCCCAGGTTATTGGCCATGAAAATAGCCCGGCTCATGGCACCCTCATCCGGGCTGATCACCATTAGATGGTCTGCGTCTACCTTCATATCCGGTGAGCTTCGAAGGATGTTTTTGATGAATTGGTAGGCAGGGCGGATGGACTCGAAGCCATGCAGGGGAATGGCATTCTGAACCCTGGGATCATGGGCATCGAAGGTGATGATATTGTCCACCCCCATTTTCACCAATTCCTGCAGAGCCAGGGCACAATCCAGAGATTCTCGGCCGGACCGCTTGTGCTGACGGCTTTCATAGAGGAAGGGCATGATGACATTCACCCGGCGAGCCTTTCCCCCCACGGCAGCGATGACCCGCTTCAGATCCTGAAAATGGTCATCCGGAGACATATGGTTGGTCTTGCCACACAGGGAATAGGTCAGGGAATAGTTGCAGACATCCACCAGAAGATAGAGATCATCCCCTCGCACGGACTCCCCGATATAGCCCTTGGCTTCCCCGGAACCAAAACGGGGTACCCGAGAAGAGATAAGATAGGAATCCCTTTCGTAGCCATCGAAGGCCAGGGTGGTCTTGTGCTGATGGTCCCGATCCAGTCGCCATTGCACCAGATAGTCATTTACCTTCCTTCCTAGCTCCTGGCAGCTTTGCAAGGGAATGATCCCCAGTCTGCCAATGGGCAGGGATTCGAAATAGTGTTCATTAGTCTGCGGCATGATTGCTTCCTCCTGATAATTGTTTTTGTATTCGTATATCATGGCCGAATAAACGGATCATTTTATAATGACTCAGGATGCGGGAAAAGGTCCGCTCAGAATAGGTGTCAGCGAATCGCTCCAGGGAGAGATTGGTGGAAATGATGGTGGACTTCTCCATCAAAATCCGGTGGTTGACACAGAGAAAAAGCTGGGATGAAACAAAGCTGTTGGTCAGCTCTGTCCCCAGGTCATCGATAATGAGCAGGTCCGTCTCAAAGAGCTGATGGTAGGCTCCTTGGGATTCCTCGGCAGAGGCAAACTTACCCTGCTCCAGCATACGGAAGAAATCGAAGGCAGTGAGGTAGAGGACGCTGTAGCCCCCATCCATCAACTCCCGTGCGATGCAATGGGACAGGAAGGTCTTGCCCACGCCGGTATCTCCGTAGAAACATAGATTCTCGAAGGAACGGGAAAAATGAGCTACAAAATCTCTGGAATGGCGAAGGGCCAGCACTGCCGTTTCCCGGGCTGTCAGACCATTGCTCTCACTGCGGAGAGTGTCGGAATAATAATCCAGGGAGAAATTCCGAAAATTATCCTCCGGGGGAATCTGCTGCAGGTTGGATTGCTCATAGAGAACCCTGGTCTCTGCTTGGCGAAAACAGACACATTTGTGACCGTCTACAAAGCCGGTATCCCGGCAAAAAGGGCAGTCATAGCGCAGATCCAGATAGTCTCTGGGCAGACCGGCAGATTGTAGGAGAGCCTGTCGCTCCCGACTGAGCTTTTGAAGTTCCTTGGGAAGATCAAAATCCGCGGAAGGCGGACTCTCTCCCCTGCCCAGCAGGATACGAGCCTTCTTCATACTGATGGAGGCAGCCTCCTGATCCAGCTCTGCCAGCCGGGGAAGCGTCTGGTAGGCCTTGTGTCGGCGCTGTTCCAGATCACGCCGATTGCGGAGCTGCCTTTGATTGTAGAGCCGCAAAACGGCATCATATTGGGCATTGGTCAATGACATGATACTACCTCTATTGATCGATCATTTGCTTCTGAAACAGATCCCTTTCCAGCTGCTTGTAATCGTAATTTCTCTGGTTAAAATTATTGAAACGGTTAGGAGCCGATGCCTTGGCCCCAGGTGTCCGAGCCTGAGAAGGGGAGGAGACCTCCTTCTTCTTGTCCTTCTTATGCCGGGCATCCAAGGCTTCTATGTCTGACAAGGCTGTAACCTTCTCTTCCTTCCATTTGGACAGAATCCCCTCTGCATAGGGAAAACTGGGCTGCCCTGTCTGGGCAATGGTTCGGGTACAGGCTTCTGTGATGATCTCCAGAGGAAATCCATATTGATTCAGCCACCGCTCCATATATTCGGTCTCCGCAGGAATAGGGTTGCGGTTGCGGATGCCGAAAGCTTTCAGAATGGAAAAATAATGTTTCTTCCAGGTATTGGTGCGGGCCTTGGCCGCATCCACCGTGTCAATGCCATCCTTGTGCCAGGCCAGTCCTACCTTCTCAATATAGTGCAGGCTGGTACTTCCCTTGGAGACGCAATATTCGATGAGATATTCCAGCAATTCCATGGAAAAATGCAAAACATCATAGAAATAGAGGATCCGGCCCATGTCCGTAGAGCTTAAGGGCCGTCCCAGATAGCTCTCGGCAAGAAAGAGAAGCTGGCGAATCTCCTGATTCTCCTTCTGCAGCTCCTTCACCCGACTGCCGGACAGCTGGGGAGGGGGCGAAGCCTTAGAGCCCGTGTCCATAGCCTCAGAGGGCTTGGTCTGAACTCCAGAGAGTCCGGTCGAAGCTCCCGGGGCTGATGAGACTGCCCCGGATATAGGCATTTTCCCGAAACTTTCCCCCTTGTCCGGAGAAATATCCTCCTCTGAGGGGAGGGATTCGGCTGGCGCTGTAGGCATCTGCAGCTGAATGCCGCATAAGTCTTTCCCCTGATAGGACAGGGTCAGCAAGCCTGCCTTCTCCCAATAGCGCAAAGCCCGCCGAATATCCTTCTCGGTGCAGGAAAAAACGTCTGCCAGAGAGGACAAAGTGGGCTGTGCCTGGGGCTGATGGGTCAGGCGCAGCAGGTAGAGATATACTTTCACAAACTCCCCATTGGCCTGGGGCATGTAGGAGTCCACGAAAGCATCCGGCAGGAGGGAAAAATCAGCTGCCGGAGGGCCTTGAATCGATATTGTACTCATAGAAACTCCTTCCGAATCTATCCCCTATAGAGCAAGTTCCATAGATCAATTCCCCTGCAAGAGGTCTTCTCCTATCCGAAAGACATCTCCTGCCCCCATGGTCAGAACCAGATCTCCGGATTGACAATGATCCAGCAAAAAGGTCTTAATCTGACCGAAATCCGGGAAGTAATGGCAATCTGTACCCAGGGCTCGAATCTGATCGGCCAAAAGGGCAGAGGAGATCCCTAGGGTATCCGTCTCTCGAGCAGCATAGATATCCGCCAGAACCACATGATTCGCCTGACTTAGAGCCTGGGCGAATTCCGGCAGCAGAGCCTTGGTTCGACTATAGGTATGGGGCTGGAAGACACACCAGAGTTCCCCATGGGGATAGTTCTCTGCGGCTGTCAGGGTGGCCCGGATCTCCGTGGGGTGATGGGCATAGTCGTCAATGACGGTGAAGCCATTCTTCTTCCCCTTGTATTGAAAACGCCGATCTGTGCCGTGAAAGCTGGCCAATCCCTGCTGAATCTGGTCGTAACCGATCTGCAGGCAGTCTGCCAAAGCAATGGCAGCCAGGGCATTGGAGACATTATGAATTCCGGGAATGTGCAAAGAGAACCTGCCCCTCTCCTGCCCCTGATGGCGCAGGGTGAAGGAGGGATGCCCATAGGAGTCATAGCTGATATCTGAGGCTGTATAATCCGCCTCCTGATCCAGAGCATAGGTGATGACCCGGCAGGGAAGATCCCGGACAAAGTCCTGACAGTCGGGAATATTCTGATTAATGATCAAGGTGCCGTCCTTTGGCAGCAGATTAGCAAATCTGCGGAAGGAATGGCGGATATCCTGAATATCCTTGAAAAAATCCAGATGATCTGCGTCGATGTTGAGGATCAGACCGATCTTAGGGAAGAAGCTTAGAAAGCTGTTGGTATATTCACAGGCCTCCGTCAGGAAGGTCTCCGAGTGTCCTACCCGAATATTCCCCCCGATGGAGGGCAGAATCCCCCCTACGGAAATGGTGGGATCGCAGTCAGCGGCCAGGAGAATGTGGGCAGCCAGGGAGGTGGTGGTGGTTTTGCCATGCGTTCCGGCCACGGCGATGGCCGTCCGGTAATTCTTCATAATCTGTCCCAGCAGCTGGGCTCTGGTAAGTAAAGGCAGGCCCTGACGAACTGCCTTGGCATATTCCGGATTGTCCGGATGAATGGCAGCCGTGTAAACCACCAGGTCAATGTCATCGGTAATATTGTCTTCCTTCTGTCCGTAGGCGATCCGAGCGCCGGAGGCCGCCAGCCGACGGGTCAAGTCACTTTCCTTGGCATCGGAGCCGCTGATGGAAAAGCCTTCCTGCAGGAGGATCTCTGCCAGCCCGCTCATGCTGATGCCGCCGATTCCTATGAAATGAATATGTATGGGTTTGTTAAAATCTATGTTATACATAAGCTTGTCCTTTCGTCCACGCAGACAAAAGTCAGCTGCTTCCCACAGATGTGATATGGCAGCTGATGTCAGATGCTTCTCTATGATTATACCCTCTCCCTTGGGGATTGTAAATCTGAAAAAGAAGAAGGAAATCTGTGAAATTCAGTTCGTTTTGTCAAAAAAGACTGTGCGAATGTAAAGAATACGTGAAAAACCCGTAAAAGTCAACAAAAAACCTCAAAGAAAATTGTATAAAAATCAGTGCGCCTTTTAAAGGGAAAACGAAATTTAGGACAAAAGTAATAAAAACCGGGAAAGGAATTTTGTAAAATGTATAAAAAATGTTCACAATTTTAGAGGAATATGATATAATATGGAATCATATTACAACAAGAGGTGATTCCATGATCAAAAAAGAGATGATAGCCATGCTGCTGGCCGGTGGACAGGGAAGCAGGCTGGGAGTCCTCACTTCAAAAGTGGCAAAGCCGGCGGTTGCCTTTGGCGGAAAGTATAGAATTATTGATTTTCCGTTGAGTAATTGTATTAATTCCGGAATTGATACGGTGGGTGTTCTGACCCAGTATCAGCCCTTACGTCTGAATACCCATATCGGAATTGGTATTCCCTGGGATTTGGACAGGAATGTGGGAGGAGTTACCATCCTGCCCCCCTACGAGAAGAGCAGCAGTAGTGAGTGGTATAGCGGAACGGCCAACGCTATTTTGCAAAATATGGCCTATATGGAGACTTACAATCCGGATTATGTATTGATTTTGTCCGGCGACCATATCTATAAGATGGATTATGAGGTAATGCTGGATTATCACAAGGCCAATAAGGCAGATGTAACCATTGCCTGTATGCCGGTTCCTATCGAGGAGGCCAGCCGTTTTGGCGTTATGATCACAGACGGCACCGGAAGAATTACCGAATTCGAGGAAAAGCCGGAGCATCCCAGAAGCAACCTGGCTTCCATGGGGATCTACATCTTCAGCTGGAAGGCCTTGAAGGAAGCCCTGACGGTATTGAAGGATCAGCCGGGCTGCGACTTTGGCAAGCATGTCCTGCCCTATTGCAGAGACAAGGGGAATCGACTCTTTGCCTACGAATTCAATGGATATTGGAAGGATGTGGGAACCCTGGGTTCCTATTGGGAAGCCAATATGGAGCTCATTGATATTATTCCGGAATTTAATCTCTATGAGGAGTTCTGGAAGATCTATACCAATGGAGATATCATTCGTCCCCAATATATCTCCTCAGAGGCTGTGGTGGACCGCTGTATCATCGGGGATGGAGCAGAGATCTACGGTCAGATACACAATTCTGTCATCGGTGCCGATGTGCGGATCGAGAAGGGAGCCGTCATCGAGGATTCCATTATCATGCGCCACAGCGTGATCGGAGCGGAAAGTCATATTCATAAGGCCATTATCGCTGAAAGTGTCCAGGTAGGGCAGAAGGTGCAGCTGGGGGTAGGAGAAGAAGTTCCCAATGTGGTGAAGCCCAACATTTACAGCTGGGGTCTTGTGACGGTAGGAGAGAATACTATCATTCCGGACGGCGTTACCATTGGCAAGAATACGGTAATCGCAGGACAGACCAAACCAGAGGATTATCCGGGCGGCAGCCTGCCCGGCGGCGGAGCACTCCTGGAGAAGGAGGGGGAAGAGATATGAGAGCATTAGGAATTATATTGGCTGGCGGCAACAGCAGCAAGATGAGAGAGCTGTCCCAGAAGAGAGCTATCGCTGCCATGCCTGTGGCAGGCAGCTTTCGGAGTATCGATTTCGCCCTGAGCAGCATGAGCAATTCCCATGTACAGAAGGTGGCAGTGCTGACCCAGTACAATGCCCGCTCCCTGAATGAGCATCTGATGTCCTCCAAGTGGTGGGATTTCGGGCGCAAGCAGGGAGGCCTGTATGTATTTACCCCCACGGTCACAGCTGACAATAGCTGGTGGTACCGGGGCACGGCAGATGCCATTTACCAGAATCTGAAATGGCTGAAGGAGAGCCATGAGCCCTATGTGATTATTGCATCCGGGGATTGCGTCTATAAGATGGATTATAACAAGGTTCTGGAATATCATATTGCCAAGAGGGCGGATGTGACCATTGTCTGTACGGAATGCAAGGATGATGATCCCAGCCGGTTCGGCGTTTTGAAGATGAATGAGGATTATCGGATTGAGGAATTTGAGGAGAAGCCCATGGTCTCCAGCTCCAGCCTGATCTCCACCGGCATTTATGTCATCCGCCGTCGTCAGCTCATTGAGTTGGTAGAGCGCTGTGCCCAGGAGGACCGGCACGACCTGGTTAAGGATATTTTTATTCGCTATAAGAATCTGAAGAGAATCTATGGATATAAGATTGACACCTATTGGAGTAATATTGCCACGGTGGACTCCTATTACCGCACCAATATGGACTTCCTGAAACCGGAGGTCCGGGATTATTTCTTTGGTCAATATCCTGGGGTATATTCCAAGATCGATGACCTGCCCCCGGCAAAATACAATCCGGGAAGCAGTGTCCGCAACAGTCTCATCGCCAGCGGCTGTATTGTCAACGGCACCATAGAGAATTCGGTTATTTTTAAAGACGTTTATGTAGGCAACAATTGTGTCATCAAGAATTCCATTGTTCTCAACAAGGTTTACCTGGGAGATAATACTCATATCGAGAACTGCATCGTGGAGAGTCGGGATACCATTCGAGCCAATTCCTACCACTGCGGAGAAGACGACATCAAGATCGTAGTGGAGAAGAATGAAAGGTACGCGATCTGAGAGGATCCTGTCGGGGCTTTGAAGGAAAGACACTCGATGGGAGAGGGCTCTGTCGGGGCTTTGAAGGAAAGACACTCGATGGGAGAGGAATCCGTAGGGCTTTCGCGGAAGAATGAGGGATGTACCGGACGGAGTAACGTCAAAGGTTTGTATGAGGTGAAAGGGGATAGACATTTATGCAGATTACGGATGTAAGAGTGCGGAGGGTGACCAAAGAAGGCAAAATGAAAGCGGTGGTCTCTATCACGATTGATAATGAATTTGTGGTACATGATATTAAGGTAATCGATGGGGATAAGGGTCTGTTTATCGCTATGCCCAGTCGGAGAGCGGCTGACGGAGAGTATCGGGATATAGCCCATCCCATTAACTCGGATACCCGCAGCAAGATTCAGACTATCATTTTGGAAAAATACGAGCAGGTGTTGGCAGGTGATGTAGAGGAGGCCTCGGATGACTTTACCTGAGGCCTTTCAGGAGAGAATGCAGGCAATGCTGGGAGAGGAATATGAAGAGTTCCTGGCCAGCTATGACCTGCCCCGTCAATATGGGCTGCGAGTGAATACCCGCAAGATCAGTCCGGAGGATTTTGCCCGGCTTGCACCCTTTCCCTTGGAAAGAATTCCCTGGGTTCCCAACGGGTTTTTCTATGGAGAAGGGGTATTTCCGGCAAGACATCCTTATTATGCGGCGGGTCTCTACTATTTGCAGGAGCCCAGTGCCATGGTACCCGCCTCCCGCCTTCCGGTGGAGGCGGGAGACCGGGTACTGGATCTGTGTGCGGCTCCGGGGGGCAAGGCCACGGAGCTGGCAGTCAGAGCAGGAGATCAGGGACTTCTGGTTGCCAATGACATCTCAGCCTCGAGAGCAAAGGCCTTATTGCACAATCTGGAGCTCTTTGGGGCTTCCCATATTTTGGTAACAAATGAAGTACCGGCCAGGCTGGCAGCTGCCTGGCCGGAATATTTTGACAAAATTCTGGTAGACGCCCCCTGCTCCGGGGAGGGAATGTTCCGAAAGGATCCGGATGTGATCCGCAGCTGGAGTCCGGACCGGGTGGATTATTTCGCGAAGCAGCAGCGCTCGATTCTAAAGAGCGCGGTTGCCATGCTGCGTCCGGGCGGGATGCTCCTGTATTCTACCTGCACCTTCTCTCCCCAAGAGGACGAAGGAAGTATCAGCTGGCTTTTGGAGGAATATCCGGATATGGAGCTGGTACCTCTGGAGAGGCCGGAAGGATTCTCCCAAGGCCGCCCGGAATGGGGCAATGGAGATCCGGTCTTGGAAGGCTGCCTTCGCATTTGGCCCCACAAGATGAAGGGAGAGGGGCATTTTGCTGCCCTGCTCCAAAAGACAGAGGACAGAACCGTAAGAAACGGGACTGCAGAAGAAGCCAAAGAGGAAGGGCAGCTTGCCAGAACCGGGGAGAAGGAGAGAAAGCCAGGGAAGCTTGGAAGCGCCGGGAAGCATAGGAGGAAACCAGGGAAGTCCGGCAGACCCGGAGAAGGAGAGGGAAGACTGACTGCCGAGGAAAGGGCTCTTTTGGAGAACTTTTTGCGGGAGGGGGGCGCCCACCTGGATCTGGAAAGAGTAGAGAGTCGGGGGGGAAAAGCCTACCTGATGCCCCGGCTTCCCCAAGTCTCCGGAGGCCTTCATTTTCTGCGATGCGGCCTGCTCCTGGGAGAATTCAAGAAGGGAAGATTCGAACCGGCGGAGGCTTATGCCATGCATCTGGCTCCTTCTTCCTACCGAGAAACCCTGCACCTGGATCCGGAGAGTCAGGAAGTGGAAGAATACCTGCGGGGGAATCCCGTCAGGACGATCCCCCCAGGAGAGAAGATCCCCAAGGGATGGAAGCTGGTCTGCGCAGGGCAATTCCCTCTGGGCTGGGGGAAAATGTCCAATGGGGTGCTGAAGAACAAGTACTTGACCAGCTGGAGGAAAAAATAGGGTTTGCAGTCGCCGCCGGTATCCGTAATCCTGCTGATATAGCACATTTTTCCGCTTGGAATTGTCAGGGGGGAGCCGGGGGTAGAGCTAAAGTGTCC
>CAVJHW010000030.1:0-23079 GCA_963649395.1 Coriobacteriaceae bacterium
GGGGGCATAGGGAGGCGGTCCCCTTCTGGAGGCCTCGCTGCCCGCTTAGTGTCACTTCAAGCTGAAGCCCAGCCCGCCGTACTGTGCCCCCGCCCCCTCCCCGGCTCCGGCCGTGACCGTTAGAAAGAGTCACCGTTTGAACATTGCACCCATCTTATTTCTAGTGTATACTGACACTATACTAAAGCTATGCCAGCATTAAGTCAAGACGTAAAAGGCCAGGTGGACAGTTTGAAGAAAAGAGTGGAAGAGTTACTTCGAGGAGATTTCAACTGCGAGGCCCCCCGTCCCGTTGCTTCGGTGACGGAGGTGAAGGTGGAGATCCCGGAGAATGGAAAATACAAGGGTTCCTTCAGCGTAGGTGCAGAGGACGGAAGCAGAATCAAGGGGGCGGTCAGCTCTGACAGCCATAGGATATTGATGGCCAACGAAAGCATATGCGGCAACACCTGCAGCGTTGTCTTCGGCATCGATACGGAGGGACTGCAGGCCGGGGACCGGGTTGAGGGCAGGATTCTCCTGAGCACCAATCTGGGGGAACTGGAGGTTCCGGTGCAAGCCCTGATTCTGGAGAGAGGGGTAGAGAGCCGTAAGGGTCAGATTCAGACTCTGGAGGATTTTACCAAACTGTGTATGAGAAATATGCGGGAGGGCTTTCGTCTCTTCACCGGTGACAGCTTTGTCAAGCTGCTGAATGGGAAGAATCGAAGCCTTCTGGCCCTTTATCAGGGGATGTCCCACAATCCTGTCACCTATCAGCATATGGAGGAGTTTCTGGTGGCAGCGGGCAGGAAGGAGGCCATCAGCCTGAGTCTGGATAAGCGGCAAAAGGCGGTTTACCGGCTGAGTAGCTCCCAGAAGGATACCCTGTATATCTACAAAAATACCTGGGGATATGTGAGGATGGAGATCGAGGTGAAGGGAGACTTCCTTCAGGTGGAGAAGAAGGTGGTCACTTCCGACGATTTCATCGGTCGTATCTACGGATTGGAATATGTGGTAGATCGGGAGCGCCTGGGGAGGGGCCGCCATTTTGGGAGGATCCGAATTCACAATGTCTATCAGATCCTGGATTTCTGGGTAGAGGCCTCGGCAGAGGGGGACATGCGGGTGATCTCAGAGAGTATGGGCAGGAAGAAGTTTTTGTGGCTGCTGAGGGATTATCTGGATCTGCAGCTGAAGAAACTGGAGGATTCTGCCTGGCGGGAGCGTTCCGTCCAGCTGGTGGGAGAGTTGAGGGAGGAAGATCCCCAAAAGGGACTCCTGATATTGGCAGAGGCTTTATTGGCCCACAAGGGAGGGGAGACTGCCCGGGCTTTGGAACTTCTGTGGCCCATAAGGGAGGGTAAGATTCCCCTGGAGACTCCCTTGGAGCATGCTCTTTATCTGTCTCTGGCCAAGGCGGTGGATCTGCTGCCCAAGGAGGATCGGGAGATCGCTCCCCTTTTGAAGAAGTATTACCGCCAGGCACCGGATTCCTATCCCTTGCTGGCCCTTTGGCTGGAGGAGGATCTATTTTACGAAAATATGCCTTCCAGAGTCCTCTATGAGCTGGAATCCTGTTATCAGATGGGCTGTATCAGTCCCTTTCTCTATCTGAAGGCCTGGAGATTGCTGGAGAATCAGGAAACCCTCCTGCGGCGTCTGACTCCCTTCCTGCTTCAGGTGCTGCGCTTTGCTCAGAAGCAGGAGATTCTTACGGAAGACCTCCTGCTGCGGGCCGCCTTTCTCAGCGGTCATCAGAAGGATTTCAATGAGCCCCTCTACCGGCTGCTGGCGGCGGGGTATGAGCGCTATCCCCAGAAGGAGGTTTTGGAAGCTATCTGCAAGCTGCTGATGAAGGGAAAGCCGACCCGAAAGGAATATTTTCGTTGGTATGCCCTGGCGGTGGAGCAGGATCTTCGGATCACCCGTCTGTATGAATATTATATGGAAACCTTGCAGGGAAAGGGACAAGAGGAGCTGCCTAAGGCGGTGCGGATGTATTTTGTCTATAAGAACCAAACCCTGGGGGAGAAAAAGAAAGCCCTCCTGTATGCCAGCATTATCCTTCATAAGAACCAGGATCCCGCCTGTTATGCCAGGTATCGGGGGGTCATGGAGGCCTTCGCCCGGGAAGCCTTGAAAAAGGGGAGAATCAATGAGGATTACGGGGTTCTCTACCAGGAATTTTTGATGAAACCGGAGAACCGGGAGATGGCAGAGGATCTGGCCCGGGTGCTCTTTACCCATAAGCTGACCTGTGAGGACAGGAAGATTCGCAACGTGGTGGTATGCCACAAGGCTCTGACGCAAGAGCAGGTTTACCGCTGCAATGAGGGGATTGCTTATATCTCTCTCTATAGCGAGGACGCCTGCATTCTCTTCGAGGATGAGAAAAAACGCCGATTTGCCACCACGGTGGAATATAAGCTGGACAAGCTTATGGAGGAGAAGGAGGGGGCCCGCTGCTGTATGGAGCTGGAGGCTCAGGACACGGGGCTGGAGCTCTATTGCTGCAGGGAAAGAGCCTGGCAGATGGAGGTCAATGGCAGGAATCTGGAATGCTACCGGAAGGCAGCGGACAATCCGGATTTTTCCCCTTCCTACCGTTATCAGGTGAGAAAAAAGCTGCTGGATTATTATATGGAGCACCAGGAGGATAACCGCCTGGCCGGATACCTGCGGCAAATGGATTGTTTGGCCTATGCCCGGGTAGACAAGGTTAGCATGGTCAGTCTTCTGACCGGACAGGGGATGTATGAAGAGGCCTTTGCGGTTACCTCCCGCTTGGGTTACGAGGGGATAGAGGAGGCGCTGCTGCTGAGGCTGGCCAGCCGCATGATCCTGAAGAGGGAATTCGCAGAGGAGGAGGAACTGCTCTGCCTGGCTTCCTATGTCTTCCGAGGCGGCAAATACGATGAAATTCTCCTGTGCTACCTGAGGGATTATGCCATGGGAAGCGTAGAGGAGCTGGGCAGGCTGTGGACAGCCCTGAAGAATTTTCAGCTGGATACCTATCGCCTGGAGGAAAGGATCCTTCTCCTGTCCATGTATGTTCGCCGGATTCCCGACCACAGTGACCAGATCCTGGAAAGCTACCTCCTGCAGCAGGGGAAGGAAGGGATTAGCGTGGCCTTTCTCACCTACCTTTCCTTCTGCTGGTTTCTGCAGGGGCAGGAGCTTCCGGAGGGGATCTTTACCTGCCTGAGCATGCTCTATGACCGCAAATGGAAGATGGATACGGTCTGCGCCTTGAGTCTGCTCAAGTATTATGCCCAGAAGGCGGATCTGACCTCTCATCAGGAGGAACAGGCGAAGGGGCTTCTGGATACCTGCCTGAATCAGGGATTACGTTTTGAATTTTATCAACAATTACCTTCCCAGCTGATCCAGGCTTGTCAGGTAGAAGACAAGGTCTTTGTGGAGGAGCATTTTCCCCGGGGCAGCCGGGTATTGATTCATTATTGCCTGCAGCGGGAAGGGGGCGAGGAGGCGGAATGGATCAGTCAACCCATGAAGGAGATGTATCGGGGAATCTTTTCCAGAGAGTTCCTCTTGTTTTATGATGAGAGGCTGGTCTACTATCTGACCCTGGAGCAGGAAGGAGACCGGAGGAAGACAGAGACCTATCAGCTGTCCCTGATGGATCTGGATACCTCAGGCCGGAGCAGATACAAGCTGCTGAACAAGATTTTGGCTTCCGGGAAGCTGGGCAATCAAGAGGGTAGGCAGGAGGCTCTGAGTCGTTACCTGTGGCAGGATGCATTTGCGGAGCAGGTCTTTTCGCTGATGTAGGTCCTGGTATAGGGAGACCATGTGTTGGCTGGATTTCGGCAAAGAGAGCGGGAGGCAGTCTCAGGTCGGACCTGGCAGATGGGCGGAATTGTGTTTGGGAGGGAAAGAAAAGACATGGACGTGAAGAATTTGATTGTGGGGGTGGATCTGAATCGAAAGGAGTCTCAGATCTGCTATTATGAGAGGGGCACTCAGGATGCAGTGTCCGCGCCGGTGCAGGTGGGAAGTGCCCGGTCGGCCTTCCCTACGCTCTTAAGCTGGATTCCAAAGACCCGGGAATGGCATTATGGGATAGAAGCAGAGTTTTTTGCAGAGAAGAAAAACGGGATTCTCCTGGATCAGATCTATGATCTATGTGCGGACGGCAACAGTGTCAGCTTGGAGGAAGACCGGTATTCCGGCGGGGAGCTTTTGGCCATTTTCCTGAAACAGGCGCTGACCATGGTGGGGGTGACCGACCCGGCCAGGCAGGTGGATGGCATTATGATCACGGTTCCGGCCCTGACCAGACCCTTTGTCCAGGCCCTTCGACAGGCTTATGAGAAGCTGGGAATTGCCCGAGGCCGCTCCTATCTGCAGGATTATAAGGAAAGCTTCTATACCTATACCCTCTACCAGAAGCAGGAGTTGTGGAGCCGCAAGGTGGGTCTCTTCCTCTTTCGGGAGGAGGGAGAGGTAAGCGTGACCTTCCAAAGTCTGGCTGTGAATACCCGTACCAAACCCGCCACGGTCTCTGTCACAGAGGGCCAGACCATTCGTTTGGGGGGAGACGGAAGCCAGAAAGACCAGCAGTTTTCTGCCCTGATCCGGGACTCTCTGAAGGAAGAACTTTATTCCTCCATCTACCTCCTGGGATCTGCCTTTGATGAGACCTGGGCGGTTCACTCCACTGCCCTTTTGTGCAGGGGGCAGAGAAGGGTCTTTTGCGGAGATAATCTATTTGCCAAGGGGGCCTGCTTCGCCGCCCGGGAGAAGGTGGAGGATCGATTGCTGAAGGGATATCTCTACCTGGGCAGTGATCTGATCCGTTACAATCTGGGAATGGAGATGAGGATCAATGGCTCTCCGGCCTATTATCCCCTGGTTACAGCCGGGGTAAATTGGTATGAGACGGAGAAGGAATGTGAATTCCTGCTGGATGAGGAGGAAGAGCTGGTCTTCGTGGTCAGTGACATGGAGGAGGGAAAACGCCGCCGCTATTGCATGTCCCTGCCGGATCTGCCCAAGCGGCCCTCCAAAACCACCCGGCTGCGTCTCCATGTGGAGTATGATTCCCCTCGCCGCTGCCAGATCGATGTGGAGGACCTGGGCTTTGGGGAGATGTTCCCTTCCAGCGGCAAGAGCTGGCATGAGACCATGGAGGAAGTGTAATATGGGGGCTTATATTTTATGCAAGGTCAGGAGGGCACAGAATCCCTATTACATTGACAGCATTGGCCTGCGCATCTACTCCATAGAGGAACTGTGTTATTACCTGTGCCGGAACCTTCCTCTCCTGGATCAGACCATACTCAATGAAGGATTGGCCGCCTGGCTGCAGACAGAGCTTGGTCTCATCCACTTGGGACAGAGATTAGGACAGCTGGTGCAGAGGGAATTCACTATCGGGGAATATATCCTGCCCATTCTCAAGGAGATCAATTATCTGAATCATGGGGAATTTCAGGAGTTGGAGGCAAGCCTGGCTCGCCAGGAGGGTCAGCCTCTGCCGGTTCGTTTGAAAATGAAGGGAGATGCCCTCTTTTTCCATGAAAAGTACATTAAGGCCATAGAGACTTACGGATTGGCCATGGAGGGTAGGCTGGAGGCGAACCTGGGGAGCCAGTTCCAGGGAGAGCTCTATAACAACATGGGCTGCGCCTATGCCCGCCTCTTTCAGATGGATGAGGCCTGTGATTGCTTCCGAAAGGCCTATGAGGCCCTCCATACCCAGGCGACCCTGAAGAGCTATCTCTTTGCCATCTATATGAGAGATGGCAAAGAGGCCTATGACAGGGCTGGAGACCGTCTGGGAGTGGATCCGGCTACCCGGGAAGCGATGGATCAGGAGATTGCCCAGGTGCAGGTGCCTCAGCCTCCCTCCGAGGAAGAATTGGAGGGCAAGCTGGAGGAGTGGATCCGGGCTTACCACAGGAACACGGGGATGTAGTAGGGAATCCCTTCGCAAATGGCTAGAGGATACGAGGAGGTGTTCGGATGACTCAGGTTAATATGCTGGAGGCTAAGACAGACTTATCAAAGTTGGTAAAGATGTTGGAAACAAAACAGGAGGAAGTTATTTATCTGTCAAGGAATGGAACAGCGGTTGTGCAGATGACGCTGGTTCCACCCAAAAATAAAAATAAACGAATTGGCGTGGCCGAGGGAAAGTTTCGGGTGCCAGACGAATTTGCTGCTTGGGATAAGGAAGTAGAAGAAATGTTTGAGGGAGAGATATGAAAATTCTGTTGGATACCCATATTATTCTCTGGGCAATTTCAAATGATCCCAGACTTCCGGAAAAGGCCAGAAAACTGATTGAAAATGAGGAAAATGAGATCTATTACAGTATTGTTTCCCTGTGGGAAGTCGAGATTAAACATCTTCTTCATTCAAAGGCCATGCCAATTTCAGCGGAGCAGCTGGCCGAATATTGCGAGCAATCCGGCTTCCAGAGGATATTAATTCGGGAAAAACATGTCTACGCACTGGAGGGGTTGAGGCGAGAGGAGCATGCTCCGCCACATAAGGACCCCTTCGATAGAATGTTGGTTTGTCAGGCCTCCAGTGAAAATATGATATTTGTTACCCATGATTCTTTAATACCCGGTTATACAGAACCTTGTATTTTGGCTGTATAGGGTGGTGTATGAGAGTGGGAATACATGCAAAAAGCACACCTGCATACGCAGATGTGCCTTTGTGCGAGAGACCAAAAGTCGCCCGGCTCAGCGCCCGTGAAAATGTACTGTGAAGGCGATGGTGCCCTCTTCCGGTTTTTCTGCCCGGATGCTGCCTCCGTGCCCTTCCACGATGCTCTTGGCGATGGATAGGCCGATGCCAAAGCCGCTTTTGCTGCGGGATTTGTCCACCCGATAGAAGCGGTCGAAGAGCTTGTCCAGCTCTTTGCCATCTATATTTTCACACCTGTTTTCCGTCCGGAGGAGGATGTCTTTTTTTCTCTTCTCCAGGGAAATGCGAAGGGGGGAGTCCGGATCCCCGTATTTGATCCCATTGTCCAGCAAAATGGAGGCCAGCTGGCGGATGGCATACTCATCCCCCCGGAAGCTGATATCCGGCTCTATGACAATCTCCAGCTGGTGACCGCAGGATTGGGCATAATCCGTGAAGGATTCCGCCGTCTCTGTCAAAGCCTCGCTTAGGGGGAAGTCCCGGAACTTCAAGGGGGATTCCTCCTCATCCATGCGGGCCAGGGTGACCAAGGAATTCACCAGATCCTTCAGCCGTTCTGTCTGCAGAACGGCCTTGTCAATCCATTTCTGCTTGCCGGTTTCCATCTCCAGCACCTTGAGGCTGGTGGCGATGACAGTGATGGGGGTCTTCAGCTCATGACTGGCATCGGTGACGAATTGCTTTTGGCGTTCCACCCCCTGCACCACCGGATCGATGGCTCTCCGGGAGAAGAAGACTACCAGAAAATAGACCAGGGCGATGCAGGCCAGGGTAGCGGCCAGAGAACACAGGGCTACTGTCTTCAGAGAATGGAATTCCTGATAGCAATCCAGGAAGACAGCCATATAGCGGTTTTCTCCGTGTTGGATCACCCGAAAGCGGTAGCAGCCGTAGGTGCCATATCCCACCCCGTGCTTTAGGGCTACGGCAAGATATTCGTCCGTATCCTCTTCCGTGATGGCTGCGATATGATCCAGATCAGCGAACATCAGATTCCCCTCCTGGTCATAGCGCAGATAAAAGTAGCGGGTAGAATAAGGAGTTTCCTGATTAAAGGGCTTCCCCGGCAGCTCCGGCTTATCTGCCGGTGCCACCTCCGCCTCCGGGTCAGCTTTTGTCCCTTCTTCTGTGCTCCCCCCCTTATCGCTGTCCCTGTCTGTACTGTTGCCTGCTGCTGTGCCGCTACCGTCGGCGTCAGCATCCGTGCTGCTGTTCGAGCTTGTACCGCTACCGGCGCTTGCGTCCCTGTCTGTGCCATCGCTACCGTTATTGTTGGTATTTGCGGAGGAGGGGGGCTGACCGGCGGGTTCATTGTGAGTGGGAATGGTACCCTGATTTTCGCAGATTACGTCCAGCAGGGCTGTCAGGTCGGCATTGGTGGAAATGTAGTTGGCGATATTCATGATCAGGGACAGGAGAACCATCACCAGGGTGACAGACAGCATGGTGATGCGGATAAAACGCTTGCGCAGCCGCCGGATCATGACCGATCCTCCAGAAGATAGCCTAAGCCTCGGTTGGCATAGATGGAGACCCGGGAGCCCAAAGCCTTTAACTTCTTGCGGAGGTTGGAAATGTGAACCCAGACCACATGAATCTCTGCCTCGCTGTCCCAGCCCCAGATCCTCTCCATCAGGCCCTCTGCCGGAAAGATGATCTTGGGGGACCGCAGGAAGAGCTCCATCAGCTGGAATTCCCGCCCGCTGAGGCGGATGGATTGGTGGCCGCAGGTCAGGGTGCCGTTGTTGGTATTGAGGGTCAGATCGCCAAAAGCAAGCACTGTAGGGGTATATTCTTCTCCCCGCCGCAGCATGGCCCGCACCCGGCTGATGAGTTCATCCGGCTCAAAGGGCTTGGGCAGGTAATCGTCCGCCCCGGCATCGAAGCCCAGTATGCGGTCCTCCTTCTGTCCCTTGGCCGTCAGCATCATAATAGGAGCCTTTACCCCCTCCCGACGGAGCTTCTGCAGCACCTCAAAGCCGTTCATCTTCGGCATCATCACATCCAGGATAATGGCGTCATAGGCGCCGGACAGGCCATATTCATAGGCGGAAAATCCGTCATTTACCGCATCTACCGAGAAATGATTCTTCTCAAAGAATACCGTCAAGGCCTCCGCCAGATCTCTTTCATCCTCCGCAATCAACAAACGCATGCTTATGCCTCCTTGTCCTCTCCATTATAGAAGGGAGCCCTCACAAAATCAATCACAGAATTCCCACCAGGAATCAAGTTCCCTATTAGAGAAACTCTCCGGTAGCTTCCCTGCCGCAGACGATATTGAGGTTGCCATTGCGGCAGCGAAGCTCGTCCAGGAAGTCCTTGGGGATGGAGGTTCCCTTCAGGGTAATCTGATAATGGAGCTCATAGAGGGTTCCCATGTTGGAGGTTTTCACCTTGTCCAGGGAATAAGTCTTCAGATAGGTTCGGAAAATATCATCAAAGAGCCCTTCGTAATCCAGATTTTCCGGAATGGTGATCTTCAATATCCGTTCCGTGGATCTGGGCTGCCCGAATTGCAAGGTACTCAGGAGGAGCCAGGGAAGGGCTACCACCAGGAAGGCCAAAAGAGCCAGGGTCACATAACCCATACCGGTGGCCAAGCCCAGAGCCATGGCCAGGAAAATGAGGCCGATGTCCTTGGCAGTTCCCGGGGCGGAGCGGAAACGCACCAGGCTGAAGGCTCCGGCCACCGCCACTCCGGCCCCGATGTTGCCATTGACCAGCAGGATGACCACTTGGACTATGGTAGGAAGGATGGCCAGGGTAAGGGCCAGGCTGGAGGAAGAGGAGCTTTTGTACATACTAAGGAGAGCACAGCCGATCCCCAAAGCCAGGGAAACGGCGGTACAGATCAGGAAAACAGACAGGGTCAATGGGGTTCCGAGAATAGAATTAAGCACAGGAAACGACCTCCTTTTTCAATGCGTGGGATGCTTGTAGGTTTTGTAGGGGCTGGAGCAAGGGGGAGGGCTGGGATGACCACAGCAGATGCTGTTGGTAGCAATAGCCATATTTGGAGAAGGAAATAGGGAAAATGCCCTCTTCCGACAGGAGACGGCTGAGCCATAAGGGGCAAGCCCCGGGCATTTTCACCTCCATGAGGATTCGCTCTTCCTCCAGCAGGGACTGGCCATAGTCCCCCAGACACAGATCCAGATCCTGGTCCCGCCAGCGCAGGTTGGTATCGAAGGTAATCCTAAGATTGGGATCCTGGATACCGGCAAAGGCCAGACGGTCATAGGCAAGGAAGACTCTTGGCTTGGTATGGTAAAAAGACTGAAACCAGGCGATTTCCTGCCGGATCTGTCCGGAGACTCCCTGCTCCCGGTCCCTTTCCCTTCCCCTGGGCCCGGTCTCCTGCTTTCCCCGGCAGTGGCCCTGATACCGGCGGCCTTCCCCCGGGGATTCTGCCAGGAGGGCCTGGGCCTGGGATATATCGCTGGTGATGCGGCGTTTGTAGACGATACCCTGGCATTTTTTCTTCAATTCTATGAAAATCTTGTCCTCCCGACTGGGAGTACCATAGCTGCGAACCCGGAGCTTTTCCTTATAAGCAGGCTTTTCGATGGAAGCCCGGATCAGCCGCCAGTCCTCTGTGTCATAATAAATGTTGCATATGCTATATTGGCCAAAGGTATCCGCTTCCATATAGGAAGACATATGCGCAAGCAGGTTGGCCTGCTGTTGGGGTGTCAGAAAATATTTCTTTTCATAACGTTCAAAACAAGATTGTGGACCATTTGCCATAGGGTAGAACCTCCTTTCGTTCTGGTCACAGGATAAAATACCAGCCTAAAGGCTGCCTAAAGGAATTTTTTTCTTTTCCTTTAGGCAGCCTTTAATATCAGGTTGTAAGCTATCCCTACAGAAACATCCAGGGCAGTGAATGCCACAGCCGACACAGGGGAGGAGCAGGGATCCTAAGGTGGTCCGCAGCTTTCCCTGCCAGGCTTGCAAGAATAGAATAAGGAGGTTGATACTATGAAACATTCCAGACGTAAATTATCTTTCTTGATAGGAACCATGGTGCTGACGGGGACCTTAGGGGCCTGCGGGGGTCAGACGGGGACCAGCCAGGAGACGGATACCGCCTCCTCTGTGTCTTCCTCATCCGGGACCGGGCAGGTTTTGACCGCCTCCTCCGCCACCGCTACTACTGTCTCAGCTTCAGAGGCAAATGCAGTCATTACCCTTTCGGATGATGGAATTGCCATATCCGGCAGCGGAGCCACCACAGAGGAGGGGCAGGTTACCATCAGCCAGGGAGGGACCTATTACATCACCGGTCAATTATCCGATGGCTGCCTGAAGGTTGAGGCAGAGGGCCAGGAGGTAGAGCTGATCCTGGCGGGGGTCAACCTCTCCTGTTCCTATGAAAGTCCTATTTTCATCAAGAAATCCTCTGCCACCACCATCACCCTGGCGGAAGGTACCAGCAACAGTCTGGAGGATCTGAGGGAACAGACCACAGATGAGGAGGACGACCACAAGGGCTGCATCCATTCCAAATCCGACCTGATCCTTCAGGGAAGCGGGACCCTGACCCTTCAGACCCAATATTATAATGGAATTGTATCCAAGGGGGATCTGACCCTGAAGGAGGGAAGCCTGGATCTGGAGGCCGTGCAGGATGCCATCCACGCCACGGGCCAGCTGACCATCTCCGGCGGCAGCTACCGGATTACGGCCGGGGATGATGCCATCCATACCGACGGAGCGGTGACCATCACAGAGGGAAGCATTCAGATCGATGGCAGCTATGAAGGAATTGAGGGAAGTACCGTATCGATTTCCGGGGGCGACATCTCTGTCATATCCAGTGATGATGGCATTAACGCCGCCGGAGACACCGTACCGGATACCGGATATTCCATCGATATTTCCGGAGGCACCGTGAATATAGAAGCCGGAGGGGACGGGGTGGATTCCAATGGCACCTTGACGGTATCCGGCGGTCAAGTCTATATCATTTCCACCGGAAATGGGGACAGCGCCTTGGATTATGAGACCTCCGCCACCATCACAGGAGGTACCGTGGTGGCAGCAGGGGCCAGTGAAATGGCCGAGAATTTCGGGGAAGCCTCGACCCAGGGAAGTATATTATTGAATTATAACAATAATTCCTCAGAAGACATCACCTTGAAGGATGCATCCGGCAATGTCCTGGTTACCTACAGTCCCGGCAAGAACTATAGCAGCCTTGTCATCAGCTGTCCCTCCATCACCACCGGCAATACCTATACGGTGGAAGCGGCCGGGCAGACGGATTCTGTCACCATGGACAGCCTGATCTATGGGAGCAGTAGGATGGGAGGCGGCCAGGCTGGCCCCGGAGGCCAGATGGATCCCGGCATGCAGGGAGATCCCGGAAATGGAGGCGGCGGCATGGAGGGTGGCAATGGGCAAGCACCGGACATGGGAGGAACCCCTCCCAGCGGAAAACCCGGCCAGGCGGGCGGCAGTCAAAATGGCAGCCAGACCACGACTTGAGCCTGGGGCTCCAAGCCAAGCCTAGAACTAAGCTCTGGGCTCCAGACCCAGGTTCCAGCCCCAGGCTTCGGGCCCAGATTCCAGGTCTCAGAGCACAAAAATCCCCAACCAGGGCACCCTTGGGCGCCGGGTTGGGGATTTGTATATTTGTATTCTTTCTTCGTGCCAGAGCAAAATGGCTGGCTTTCCTGCCTGGTGGCGGCGTCAGCTACCCTGGGGCTTTACTTGCCGCATCCTGCGCAGTTGCCGCTGCAGGGATGGGAAGCGGTCCACAGCTGGTCAGCTACCGGCTTCCAGTTGGCGGCATAGGCCTCGCACTTGTCGCAGAGGTGATCTACGGTCTCCGGATCCTGGTAGTCTGTATTGACAGCCTTGGTATCCTTCACCAGCTTCCGCAGACGCTGGGGATTCTCCAGCATGGGGCAGGGACGCAGGTGATTCTCGTTGAAGGGCTGATTGTCATGGTAAGCCTGGAAGAGGGGACTCTTCAGGGCCTCCAGCAGGGTACAGTCATGGATATTGGCATTGGAGTAGTGGATGAATACACAGGGCTCCACATCTCCCTTGGCATTGATATGCAGGTAGCGGCGTCCGCCGGCGATACATCCCCCTACGAACTCTCCGTCATTCTGGAAGTCCATGCCGAAGATGGGCTTGGTTCCCCGGAAGGCACGAACTCTCTTGTACATCTCGGTACGCTGTTCCGGATTCAGCATCAGCTCCGGAGAAGCTGCATTGCCTACCGGCATATAATGGAAGAACCATACAAAGAGAGCTCCCATGTCAATGATCTTATCATAGAAAGCTTCGCTGGTAACATCCTGATAGTTGCGGCTGGTATAGCATACGGAGATACCGAAGGGCAGCTTGTTGGACTTCAGCAGCTCCATGGCATGCATAACCTTCTGGTATACACCCTGGCCACGACGGCTGTCATTGGCATCCTCAAAGCCCTCCAGGCTGATGGCGGGGACAAAGTTCTTCACCCGCAGCATCTCCTGACAGAACTCCTCATCGATCAGGGTACCGTTGGTGAAGGACAGGAACTCGCAATCCGGATGCATCTCGCAGATCTTGATCAGGTCTTTCTTGCGAACCAGGGGCTCACCGCCGGTATAGATGTACATATAGGTACCCATGGCCTTGCCCTGTTTTACGATAGAATCGATAGTCTCCAGGGACAGGTTCAGCTTGTGACCATATTCAGCAGCCCAGCATCCGGTACACTGCAAGTTGCAGGCGGAAGTGGGATCCAGCAGGATGGCCCAGGGCACATTACAATTGTTCTTCTCTGCGGTCTCGTTCTGCAGGGCACTGCCCTTCAGGCTGGCATTGGTAATAAAGTTGGTGAAAAATGCCTTGCGAACGCCGGGATCCAGATCATAGATTCTCTGAACCAGTTCGTACCAGTTGCCCTTCTCGGCAAGACCCTGGCGGATGGCCTTTCTCTGACCCTCATACCAGCCGTCCGGAGAAAGCTTATCTACCAGATCCATGATCTTGGGTGCGTTGTTCTCGGGATCCTTTTCCAGATAATTCAGTGCCGTATTAATTGCTGTTGCGATGGCAGCATTCTTAATTTTAGTTCCTACGTTCATACTTCCCTTACTCCATTCTTTCTTCGCATTGGTGTTGGGTTATCATCCACAGGCGGCCCCATCTGTCCGCCGCTTTACTTTCCCCATTATATGGAGGGAAAAAATATGTGTCGACGGCCAAACGAAAAAAAACGTCACATTTTGGGACAGATTTTCGAAAGTGTCCTATCTGCCTAGGGTCTGCTGGAGCTTAAAGCGCCCGCAACAGAAAGGCCATATACAAGGGAAGGGTCAATATCTGCCCCCTGCGTCCGACATTGTAATCGCCCAGTTTTATCGCACTTTTTACGTGATATTTTTCCGGGTGATTCAAAATGGTCTTGGTACTCTTGACATTTCCGGTCGCAGCCTTTACCTCCACCAGGGTGCACGCAGCCTTATAGCGGATGACAAAATCCACCTCAAGGCCGGAATCCTTGTGGAAATAATAGAGTTTCCGCCCCATCTTGGCAAAAATATCCGCAATTAGATTTTCAAAAATAGCTCCCTTATAGCCATAGAGGTTGCCTTGCAAAATATCATATTGCGTGCCGTCTTCCAGCATACTGACAAACAGTCCCATATCGCGCATGTAGACTTTGAAGGTATCTTCCTCGGCATTTCCGTCTAAGGGAAGCTCGGGAAGAGAGAGATTATAGCAGCGGGAGATAATCCCGGCGTCCTCCATCCATTGCAGGCTTCCGGCATATTTGGCAGAGGTAGAACCTTTTCGGACGACAGAATATTGGAATTTCTTATTTTCCTTGGCGAGCTGACGCGGAATGGACTGAAAGCACTCCCGGATTCGCGATTTATCTTGCTTTTCCGCATATTTCACCATGTCATCTTCGTAGGAACGAACGATGTCACGCTGGATACGAAGTACCTCGTTCATTTGTCTGTTATTTACAAAAGTTTGCACTGCATCCGGCATTCCGCCGACGACGGCATACTGTAACAGAAGCTGCCGCAGGCGGTTGTGCAGCGCTTCCGCTACCGGGGTCTCTGTATTCAGTGATTCCTGCAGCGCAGTGATTACGGATTCTGAAATATCATTCGCCCATAAAAATTCTTCAAAGTCCAGAGGATACATATCAATGACTGTCTCTGAACCAACAGGGACTGACTTGGGCTCTTTCCCATAGCCTTTCACTCCCAGCAGAGAACCGGTGCCGATGACGTCGTACCGGCCGTCGATCCGAAAGAATTTTAATGCGGTTCGCGCTTCCGGACAATCCTGTATCTCGTCTAGTACCAGTACAGTCTCTCCGGCTTCAAAGACTGCCTCCTTGCCCAGCAGTGCGGAAAGGAGCATGATCAGGTTGTTAATTTCCAGTGAACCCGAAAAAACAGAGGCATAGTCCGGATTTTCAAAGAAATTGAGGTAAACGACATGCTTATAATGTTTCTTAACAAACTCCAGTACGGAGAATGTCTTGCCGCACTGTCTGCACCCCTTAATGATCAGGGGCTTGTGCCCGGGTGTATTCTTCCACTCGGCCAGCTGTCTTTCTATTTTTCGCTTTAACATGGCCCTTCCCCTTCCCTTATGGATTCTGAACTTACACCTGGTATAGCACGAAATAGAAACTTTTTCAAGGGACTTTTGAAGAAAAATAAAACTTTTTCAAGGGACTATAAATAAGAAAATAAAATTTTTTCAAGGGACTTTGAACGGGAAACAAATTTTTTTAACGACTTCGATGGCGGATGACAGACCGGTGCAAAAGTCAACCATTGTCTGTAAAGTGACAATATGGTATGATAGTTGAGCGGCAAGCAGTTTCTTGACACCGCAACGAATACTTTAGCAGGGAGAAAAGAGAAAGAGATGGAAAGAGAAACATTTGGTTCAAGACTGGGATTTATCCTGATTTCCGCCGGGTGCGCCATCGGCATTGGCAATGTCTGGAGATTTCCCTATGTAGCAGGCAACAGCGGCGGCAGCTTTTTTGTTCTGATTTACCTGTTCTTTTTGGTTGTTCTGGGAATCCCCATTCTCACTATGGAATTTTCCGTGGGAAGAGCCAGCAGGAGAAGCGCCGTGAAGGCCTGTCAGCAGCTGGAGAAACCAGGTCAGAAATGGCACCTGCACGGAGCCATCGCTGTGGCGGGCAACTATCTGTTGATGATGTTCTATACGGTGGTAGCCGGATGGATGCTCCACTATTTTTACTTAATGGCCATCGGAAGATTTGAACATACGGCCACCCCAGAGGCGGTGGGGGAGGTCTTCAGTGAGATGCTGGCCAGCCCCGGGGTCATGACCTTCTGGATGGTTCTGGTGGTGGTCCTGGGCTTCTTTATCTGCTCCCTGGGCCTGAACAAGGGGGTGGAGAAGATCTCCAAATGGATGATGCTGGCTCTCCTGGGGATTATGGTAATTCTGGCTATCCGGAGTATTATCCTCCCGGGAGCCGCAGAGGGCCTGGCCTTCTATCTGGTTCCCAGCGCCACGAGATTAAAGGAAGCGGGCGTTGGACAGGTGCTGGTAGCAGCCATGAACCAATCCTTCTTCACCCTGAGCCTGGGCATCGGCGCCATGGCCATCTTCGGAAGCTATTTAGATAAGAAGAGAACCCTGCTGGGGGAGGCCATCACCGTATCTGCCCTGGACACCTTCGTGGCCTTGGTATCCGGTCTGATCATCTTCCCCGCCTGCTTCGCCTATGGGGTCAATCCGGACAGCGGTCCCAAGCTGATCTTCGTGACCCTGCCCAATATCTTCCATTCTATGCCGGGGGGAAGGATTTGGGGCAGCCTCTTCTTCGTATTCATGGCCTTTGCGGCATTTTCCACGGTGATCGCCGTATTTGAAAATATCCTGGGCTTCTGGGCGGATCTCTTTGGCTGGACCAGGAAAAAGGCTGCCCTGCTGAATATCGTCCTGATGATCCTCTTGTCCCTGCCCTGTGTGCTGGGCTTCAACCTATGGTCAGGATTCGAACCCCTGAAGGCAGGCAACGGAGTCATGGATCTGGAGGACTTCCTGGTCAGCAACATCCTCCTGCCCCTGGGTTCCCTGGTCTATGTCCTCTTTTGCACCAGAAAATGCGGCTGGGGCTGGAAAAAGTTCCGGGCAGAAGCCAACGAAGGCCAGGGACTGAAGGTGCCGGACGGCCTCAGATGCTATTGCACCTATGTCCTGCCCTGCATCGTCCTGGTCATCCTGATCTATGGAATTGTCACCTACTTCTGAAAATCATGTGCCGGATGTCCCGGACTGATGGATATGCGGGAACAAAAGCCCTGCCCCTGCCGAGAGGCAGGGCTTTTGAAGGGTGACGGCGGCCGCGCTGCATCCGTACACTAGCAACAAATCGAGAGATATAGGTTTTGCTCAGGGAGGGGAATTATGGGGAAACCCAAAATAAGATTTCGGGGATATACAGATGATTGGGAACAGCGTAAGTTGGCTGATGTACTGACACTCTTAAAAGATGGAACACATGGTACTCACAAAGATGCTGAATCAGGACCATTGCTTTTAAGTGCAAAAAACATAAAAAATGGGACAGTACAATGGGATGAATCAGACAGAAGAATTTCAGAAGACGAGTACAATAGTATACATTCCAACTTCCAACTTCAAAATGGAGATGTCCTTTTAACTATTGTTGGCTCAATTGGAGAAACGGCGATTTTAAGCCAGTCCAAGGGCGTTACATTCCAAAGGAGTGTCGCATTTTTGAGACCTTCTGATGATATGTCCTCTGAATTTTTATACTCTGAGATTCAAGGACAGAGATTCCAGAAGGAACTTAATGATAGGAAATCGACATCGGCACAACCTGGAATATACCTTGGAGATTTAGGTGCAATACCGATTGAATTTCCAACTTCTGGTGAGGAACAGAATAAAATCGGTTCATATTTTCAGAACCTCGACCACCTTATCACCCTTCATCAGCGTAAGTGCGAGGAGACCAGGAGGTTAAAGCAATACATGCTCCAAAAAATGTTTCCGCAGGATGGTAGATGTGTTCCGGAAATCAGATTCGCGGGTTTTACGGAAGATTGGGAACAGCGTAAGTTGGGGGAGGTCTACACAGAACGGAATGAGCGGGGTAATGATTCATTGCAAATTCTTTCGGTTTCCATTCATTCGGGAGTTTCAGATGGTGAATTAGATGCGGAAAATTTGGGAAAAACAGTGCGAAGAAGTGAAGATAAATCAACCTACAAACATGTATACGAGGGTGATCTGATTTTTAATATGATGCGTGCTTGGCAAGGAGCAATTGGAGTAGCAAAAAGCGAGGGAATGATAAGCCCGGCATATATTTCCGCCATTCCGAGCGAGAACCTTTATCCCTTGTTTATGAACTATCTTTTGCGTAGAAAAGAGATAATAGGGCAAATTAATAATTTGTCTTATGGTGTTACAGATTTTCGAAAAAGGCTGTATTGGGATTCTTTTGTGAAAGTGGTGTGTAACATACCAAGTGTAGAAGAACAGAAGAAGATTGCTGAGTATTTTGACTCCCTCGACCACCTCATCACTCTTCATCAGCGTAAGCTGGAAATTTTAAAAAAAATTAAGAAGTATTTTCTTAAGAAAATGTTCGCTGAAATTGTTTTGTATAGTGGTGGTTGACAATTGGTTTGAGATTGTGTAAAAATGTATAGCACATAGAAAAAGTTTATCTTTTGCAGAGCGGCATTGTGAAAATGATGTTAGCTCTGTTTTTCTTTATGGGTTCACTTTAAGGCCCCATTTCAACCTTGTTTTTCTCCAGTTTAAGTTGTAAAATGTGTCTTAGAGTGTAACTGTCAGCGCCAACCTGTGAGATGCCGGACATTGCACGGAGGATTTTCCTTCCCTGCAGCGGCATGAGCCGTCCTGAGTTGGCGCACGTTTGTATGCGGCGTGGATTCGCATACGATTTTTACCCGTGGATCGATCACCCCAAACGATCACAAGCCTCAACAAAGAAAGGACACGACGATGCAATTCAAAAAACATTTCAGACCACTTGCTCTATTGCTGGCAGTCGTAATGGTATTGACCATGATACCGGTATATACCTTTGCGACAGATTCTTTCTCTTATTCCATTACTGACACCCCCTCGATAGGGAGCAATTGGGTGAAGTTCGGCTCCGGCACCATCACCGGGGAAGCCGGAGGTGTGATCGGCCACACATGGAACGGATCAAACCTTAGCATTTTCCTGACCCAGGATACCCCGGACGACGCTGTGATCACCAGCAGCTGGAACATGACCGGAACGGCTTCGGTGATGAGTTCCTACAAGCTTACAGGCACCGGAGATGTGACTCTTGCCGATGGCACCGGAAACCAGACCTTGAATCTCATGTTTGGCGGAAGAATCTCGCAAGGCACGATAAAGATCCTCTATACCAAGGATCAGGCCCCTGTGCTTTCCGATGGTCAGAGTGGGTCGGCCCAGGCAGAAGTTGACATTAACACGACCTACGATGTGGATCTTGGCAGCCTTTTCACCGACCCGGATGGGGATGCTCTTACCTATCAGGTCAAGATAGATGACGGAGCTTATACGGATGTTAGCGGAAGTAGCTACTCTTATGCTGCCTCTGTCAGCGGCAGCCATACTTTGGTATTTCGGGCTTATGACGGCGTAAGATATTCCGATGATACCTATACCCTGGCTCTTACGGTGAAGAATTCCTCCGCGACCTACGAGGTACCCGTGACCCTTCCGGCTGATCTTTCCGTAAGCTTCTATGCCGTAAGCGAGGTGCAGAGCGGCACGGCCCTTCGCGGCGAGGCTCTTACTTATGAAAATGGCATAGTGAAGGTGCCGGAAAATGTTACCCGAATCACCTGGGAGGCCGAGGGCCTTATCGGCATGAGCGCACCGGTTTCCTCCGGCACAAGCCTGGAGCTGGTGAAGGTATCCTATGATGTCAAGCTGGATTCCGGTGAAGCAGATACCGCAGCCTCTGTCACCGTCACCGATGGGGATGGGGTAAAGATCAGTGGTACTGCTGCAGACACTTATCTGCTTCCTGTTATCCCTGGCTTTACCTATAAGCTGACCCCCACCACCACCTACAGCGGCAACTATAACGGCACAGAACTGACGGATCAGACTCCTGCTTCCGGAAAGGTCCAGGTGACTTTGGTCCGCAAGCACTTTACCGTAATCGCACCGGAAGGCTCCGTCGTTTCGGCAGGTACCCTGGGCACCTATTATATTTATTCTTTCAAAGAGCCTATCAGCACGAAGACCCAGGATGGCACTGTGATTTATGAATTTGCCCCTCTCAGCGGCTCTGCCTTTGTCAGAGTGCAGCGGCCGGAGGATGAGGACGCAGTGACCTATTGGGATTGGAAATCTTCCAAGGCAGACGGACAGACCATCACCATTACAGAGGATATGCTCTTCATGAATGACGGCAACTCCTTTGATTCTGATACCGTCTATCACAATTACGAGGAGAATCCCCTGGATGTCGCAGATGTTTATCTCAACGCAAATGAAAAGGGATATATGAATCTTGCCATCGGCGACACCTATACCTTGAACATCTTCCGCAACTGGCATATTATAGAGAGCTACATGAACGCAAGGGCTTCTCTCCCGGACCTTACCTATACCGTGATCGATGAAAAGGGAGAGGAAAGCGATGTTGTGACCCTTACTCCAGACCAGAATAACAGCTCTGTTGCCACCCTCAAGGCCAATAAAGCGGGCACAGCTATCCTTCTTGTGACCTATGATGCCCTATATACCGACATGGCCACCAGCAATGCCGGAGGAGCGCAGGGCAATGCAAGCAAGTTCTCTGCCATCTGGCCAGAGAACACCGGGGTTCTTGTGGTTACTGTCGGAGGCAATGGTGCTTCCCCGGCCACCAATATGACCATCAATGAAGGCAAGAATACAGACACAAGCATCAGCAAGATGACCGGAGACCAGCTGGATGCGGAGCACGACGTTCTCTACTATATCGGAACAGAGGGCGCAAGCTACAGCTTTACTCCGGAAGAAGGCTGCCAGGTTTCAGTGGCAAGAGCTTCCCTGACCGGCGGCAAGCTTACCTATGCAGGCTTCACCACCGATGGAATCACAGTAGATTCCAAGACCGGAGAGGTAACCATTTCCGGACTTACCGCCGGAAGCCATATCATCAAGGTGGAAAAGGACGGAAATACAGCCTATCAGGTTATAAGGGCAAAGCAGACGAGCTATACCATTACCGACGCAGAAGGCAATCCGGTAACCTCTGAAAGCAAGGTAGAGCCCGGAACGGAGCTGACCATTCAGTTTGGCGATCTTTACAACCCCATTAACAAGCTGTCCGGTATTTACAATACCAACTGCCGCATCTATTACAAGGGGGAGGACGGCACTGAGTTCAGAGGAAGCAATGGCAGTAACTTTGGCTATTATGCCTTTGCTTCCAATTCCGATCTTCATAAGATCACTGTAACGGTTCCCGCTGATTGGACCGAAAGCACTTATACCATTTCCGGCTGTCTCCAGACCGGAGGATTCGGGGAAGCAGCAGGAAAACATCGTGGTGTGACCTATGCAAGCGGAAAACCGGTGAATACGGCGGCAAACTCTACGGTGGCATACCTTGGCCAACTTCCCCAGATAGAGCTGAAGGTAGCCACCGATGACGAGCCTGTAAGCGACTACACGGTTTCCCTTGCCCAGGGCGGCAGCGCAGCCATCGGCGAGCCGGTCACGGCCTCCATTCAGGTGGAGAGCCAGAAGGAGACCACCTACAACTCTTATGCCTTTACCGTCAGCTATGATGCAGACAAGCTTACCTATACCGGTATCAACACAGATGCCTCTGTCAAGGAGGAAAATGGCCTTCTTACCATATGCGGCTACGGCTCCGATCAGACCTGCGGCACGGACCAGATCCTTCTTACCTTTACAGGCAAGGCGGTAGGCCAGGCTCAGGTGACCCTCACCAAGGCTAGTATAGACAAGGCCGAGAATGCCGATGTCCAGGATGCTCCTGAGGCAACCGTAGCAGAAGGAACCACAAAGATTACCATAACCGGCTACAAGGTATCCCTGTCCAACGATTTCACAGGTGCCAGCACCGTGGAGCCGGGGGCAAATTATACATTTACAGCGAAAGACACGCATTATGATTATGTCATCGATGCCACGATGGGCGGCGAAGCTGTGAGCCCCACAGACAATGGGGATGGCAGCTATACCATCACAAATGTCACCGGAGATCTTGTCATAACCAGCACCAAGACCCCCAAGACCTATACTGTCACGGTAGAGGGTAGGGGCAAGGCGGATGTTGAGGCTGACTCCACCGCCACCTATCTGAGGGATTACAGCTTCCGGCTGACAAAGAATGATAAGTACACCTATGAGGTAAATGTAACGGTGGGGGGCCAAACAGTTACTCCCACCCTCGCCGCAGACGGCAGTACCTATACCCTAGCTGGCGCGGATGTAACGGGCAACCTTGTAATAAGCGTAACCAAAGAGGTGAATCCCGTCACGGCAACCGTCATCACCTTCACGGGCTCCGGCTCCCAAGATGTGAAGGGCGGAACGACCCAGACAGCAGACAATGGAGTGGACTATACCTTCGAGCTCAATGCCGAAGAGGGTTACGATTATAGCATAACCTTGGGCAAGGAAGAATTGAAGGCTGGCAGCGACGGAACCTATACCATCCCCGGCGCCCGGCTTACCGGCGAGGCTGTCACTGTGACGGTGGAGAAGACCGCCAAGAGTAACATCAAGGTAGAAGTATATGAATATATCAAACTGAACGGCAAGACCATGTGGCTTGTGACCGCTGCAGGCACCGTATCCCAGGACAAGGTTCTCGCTTATGAGGGAAGCGCCATGTTCTGGTCCGAGAAGTACGAAGCATATTGCTATCTGGTGGTTTCGGATCAGACTAAGGAAGAGTTAGAGACAGAAGCTTTGGGCAAGGTAGCCGAGGCCTCTGCTGACAAGGTAAGCATAGGCTATGACTGCGACGTGAACGGAACAGGCCTGGTAGATGTCAACGATGCCCAGCTCACCTATAACATGTACAATGCCAAGTATGAAAGCTTTGAGACCGTCTCCATGCAGAAGTTCCTGGAGGCAGACGTCAACGGCGACAAGACAGTAAGCACCCTGGATGCCGCTGCCATCATCGACTTCATGCTTGCCCAATAAACCCCCATGCTGCACCCTGTTCAGTCTCACCACGTATGAAAGCCAGCTGCTCCGCACTTCGTGCTCCCGCAGCTGCCGCCAATATCCACAATCCGCCCTATCGGGCTACTTGTGGATACTGGCTTGCCCGTCCGATATCCACAAGCTGTGGTATGCGAGCATCCCACAGCTTGTGTCTGCCGTCCGGGGCTTTCA
>CAVJHW010000031.1:0-22895 GCA_963649395.1 Coriobacteriaceae bacterium
AGGTACTGGAGAAGAAGCTGGGGCTGACCCTTTTCAACCGCAGCACCAAACGGGTTCAGCTGACCCCGGAGGGGGAGATTCTCCTGCGCTATGTGGAACCTGCCATACATCTGATTCAAAGGGGGGAAGCGCAGCTGATGGAATCCGGCACCCTGGGAGGGGGCCAATTGCGCATAGGGGCCAGTGATACCATTTGCCGCTATTTCCTGATTCCCTACCTCAGCCAATTCCATAAGTCCTTCCCCAACGTCCATATCAAGGTGACCAACCAAACCTCCACCAAATGCGTGGATCTGCTGGAGTCCGGGCAGGTAGATCTTATCGTCACCAATTATCCCAATTCTCATCTGCCGGAACGGATGAAAACAGTGCCCATCCACCGCTTTCAGGATATTTTTATCGCCGGAAGAGAATATTATCCGGATCTGCTGGAGCAATCCATCTCCCTCAAGGAGCTCCTGCACTATCCCATCCTGATGCTGGACCGCAAAAGCACCACCAGCGAGTTCCTCCACCAGCTCTTCCAGCAGCATCAGCTGGATCTGGTGCCGGAGATTGAGCTGGGCAGCAATGATCTGCTGATTGATCTGGCTAATATCGGCCTGGGCATCGCCTTCGTTCCGGATTATTGTCTGCAGGACAGAGGAAGTCTCTTCCAGGTTCAGGTCACAGAGGATCTGCCCAGCCGGGAGCTGGTCATCGCCTACAACGCCTCCCTTCCCACCCCCCAGGCGGCTCGTGCCTTTATCCAATCCTTTCCGGATCAGCATCCCCAAGGAGGGCGATAGCCCGGATATCCTATCACAATCAGGAAGGGAGGGGCTGTCGCAAATCCCGCTGCGACGGCCTCTCCCTTCCTATTCTTCTTATTCACTCCCTAATCAGGCGCTCACCGGCTGTACCGCATATCGGTAGAGAATCTGTTCAAATTCCGGATTTCTTCCATAATACTGTACTGTCAGGGGACGATTCAGATCCATGCTCATCACCCCCAGCAGAGACTTCGCATCAATAATCACTCTATTGTAGTAAATATTGATGTCAAACTCACATCTGGAAGCGGCTTGCACAAATTCCTCCACTTCTTCCACGTTATGCAGTCTGATCTGTACCTTACTCTCAGACATCGTCATCACCCTCCGCTTTTGTTTCGCAACGTTTTACTTCATAAAAGAGAAGTCCTCTCTTGTTAGGCGCTAGTATCTCACTTTGCGGAGGGTTTTGTCAAGTGACATTTTTTACAAAAATTTTACTCTCATGACTTGGGAAGCCCGATTTTTGTACAAACTACCTTGCCCGCATCCTCCAGAAAGCTGTTTTGAATCTCTGCAAAACGCCCTTCATCTGCCGCCTTGGCATAATCCGTCTGCACCGGCATTCTGCCCAAAATCTCCAATCCCAACCCTGCTGCAATCTCCTCCAAATGGCTTTCCCCGAAGATGGGAATCCTCTTCCCGCAGTCCGGGCACTGGACATAGCTATAATTCTCCACCAATCCCAGCACCGGAATGTTCATCATCTGAGCCATCTTGCAGGCCTTGGTGACAATCATTTTCACCAAATCCTGGGGAGAGGTGACAATCACTACCCCCTCCACCGGCAGGGACTGAAAGACCGTCAAGGGCACATCACCGGTTCCCGGAGGCATATCCACGAAGAGGTAGTCCAGACTGCCCCAAACCACATCGGTCCAGAACTGCTTGACCATGTTGGCGATGACGGGGCCCCGCCAGATCACCGGCTCCTCCTCTCCGGGGAGAAGAAGGTTAATGGACATTACCTTGATTCCGTTGGCAGTCAGGGGAGGGTAGATTCCGTTGTCATCCGCCTCTGCCGGTCCCTTCAAGCCATACATATGGGGAATGGAAGGTCCTGTAATATCTGCATCCAAAATGCCTACCTTATAACCCTTGGCTGCCAGATCATTGGCCAGGGAGGCTGTCACCATGGACTTGCCCACTCCTCCCTTGCCGCTGACCACCCCTACCACATGACCGATCCGGGAATAGAGGTTCAATTCCGCCCGAAAATCCGGCTTCTGCTGCGCCTGGCTGCTGCATCCCTCGCAGCTTTCCTTAGAACATGCTTCCTTGCTGCATTCTTTACCCATCATAAAATCCCCCAATTCTTTCTCTGATGATTTGTTTGGTGCTTTTGACACTGTAACCAAATTTTATTTGACAAATTGATCGATGGCCTTATTCAGCTCTTCCAAGGCCTGGGTGTCCCCGCTCTCCACCGCATCCACGATACAATGGGTGATATGATCCTGCAGAATCACCTTTCCCGTGTTATTGATGGCCGACTTCACCGCTGAAAGCTGGATCAGCACCTCGCTGCAGTCCCTTCCGCTCTCCACCATACGTTTGATAGATTCCAGATGGCCGATAGCACGGGAAAGTCGATTCAGCACTGCCTTGGTGTGCTGATGAGTATGGGTATGCGTATGTTCATGGGTATGTTCGATGACCGTCCCGTCTTCCAGCACATGGCTATGCTTCTCTGTTGATAAATGCTCCATCCTGTAACCTCGCTATCCTGTAGTTCTGTGCCGTCACATATGGTTCATTATACCCTATTTCCCGCAAAACACAAGGGAAAATCATTGCGGATCCTCTTCGTCAAATTCCACAATGGTGTAGAAGCCTCTGCTGGTCTGGTTGATCTCCTTCACAATCCCCTTGGTGGATTGCAATCTTTCATAAGCCTGATAATTTCGACTCATAGCGATGGCCGGAACAATGGTATAATAATAAGAGGTCGGGAGAGCACTCTCCGTCACGGTCACCTCCTCTTCCACCTCCAACAAGCCCTGGCGTTCCATCTTAAATTCCATTCTGCGCACAATAATCCCCCTTTTTCTGACTACTGGTTAGGACTTTCTTAAAAGCCCCCGTCTTTGCGAAAATCTTCGCAAAGGCGGGGGCTCCCACATTAGTATCTGTATTTAGTGGTGGAAAAGACGAATCCCGGTGAAGGCCATTGCCATGTTGTACTTATTGCAGCACTCGATGACCAGATCGTCTCTGACGGAACCGCCGGGTTCTGCCACATATTGAACCCCGCTCTTGTGGGCTCTCTCGATATTATCAGAGAAGGGGAAGAAGGCGTCAGATCCCAGGGTCACGCCGGACATCTGATCCAGCCAAGCCCGCTTTTCTTCCCGGGTAAATACCTCCGGCTTCTCCTTGAAGATCTTCTGCCATGCGCCCTCAGCCAGCACATCCATATATTCCTCGCCGATATATACATCAATGGCGTTGTCACGGTCTGCCCGGCGGATGCCGTCTACGAAGGGCAGGTTCAGAACCTTGGGACATTGACGCAGCCACCAATTATCGGCCTTCTGGCCTGCCAGCCGGGTACAATGCACCCGGGACTGCTGCCCGGCGCCTACACCGATAGCCTGTCCGTCCTTGACGAAGCATACGGAGTTGGACTGGGTATATTTCAAGGTGATCAGGGAAATCTTCAGATCTCTCAAGGCCTCCGGGGGCAGGTTCTTATTGGCTGTTACCACATTGGACAGGAAGGCATCATCAATCACCAGCTCCTGACGGCCCTGCTCGAAGGTCACACCGAAGACCTCCTTGTGCTCCATAGGAGCCGGCTTATAATTCTCATCAATCTGGATGACACAATAATTGCCATTCTTCTTGCTTTTCAGGATATCCAGAGCTTCCTGGGTATATCCCGGGGCAATGACACCGTCTGACACCTCTCTCTTAATGAGGGAGGCAGTATCCTTGTCGCATACATCCGACAGGGATACAAAATCTCCAAAGGAGGACATTCTGTCCGCGCCTCTGGCTCTTGCATAAGCACAGGCCAAAGGAGACAGATCCCCCATATCATCCACCCAATAGATCTTCTTCAAGACGTCGCTCATGGGAAGACCTACGGCAGCACCTGCCGGGGATACATGCTTGAAGGAGGTGGCTGCCGGAAGACCGGTGGCCTTCTTCAGCTCCCTTACCAGCTGCCAGCCATTGAAAGCATCCAGGAAATTGATATAGCCGGGACGGCCGGACAATACCTGAATAGGAAGGTCACTTCCGTCTGCCACATAGATCTTAGAGGGCTTCTGATTGGGATTACATCCATACTTTAATTCCAGTTCCTTCATCTTCCTTATCCTCCTGCACTTTATTGATTCTTATTTCTGATACGGGTTTCGTATTGCTCTGTCTCGATATTGATATAACGAACGAAAAGAGAAACCTTGTTGTCTACGTTCAGGCTCTCCCACAGCATTTGGGTAAATGCATCGATATCATCAGGTATAGCCACCAGCTTGGGTTCGCCCTCAAAGCTGGGCAGGGGGCTTCCGTCCTGCTTGTAGGTATGGATGAAATGTCCCTCTCCTTCCACACAGTCATTGTAAGCAAAGGTATAACGGTTGCACTGCCTGGGATCCCCATTGTTACTCTTGAGAATAGACAGGGCATAGCTAAACTTGCCTCCCTCCACGTGAAGGATTCCGGATATCCGGGGAGTATAGTTGGGGGCATCCGGCTCAAATTCCCGGCTGCGCAGGCACTGTTCAAAGGTCAGCTGCCGATCCATGCCCTCGTAAATGGTATCTGTCTGGTCTCCGTTGGTCACAATGGTCTTGTTGCCCAGCACCCGCACCGGCGCATAGATGATCAGGCTGGGATCCACCAGCTTGGAGGGATCATATGCCTCCGTGCGGATTCCCTCACCCTCCTCCACAAATATACGGTTCCGGCTGTTCTCACTCCTGCCCATAATAAAATAGGCGGTTACCGCTGACTTCCCGTCCTGAGAGCGGCCAATCACGATGCCCCGCCCCGGATAGGAGTTGTTCTTCAGATCCTGTTCCAGTGATAACATTTCCATGAAATCTTCTCCTTTTCTTGAGGTTTGCAGGTTTCATACAGATACGTGCCGGATCCAGCGTCTTGCTCTCCTTCGACAGCTTGTGCCCAGCCGGACCGGAGGTACAAAAAAAGCCATACCCAATCCAAGCACGTATGCCCAGACGGTCGGCCTTCCTTCCTTATACTCCCTGTGGTCAATTCCACTTCCGTCAGTCGTATAATTCCCTTTTACCTTATCATTTCATTCGTAGATTGTCAATCGTATTTTACACATTTCATAGACATCGGATTCCTCCTATGCTAGAATGTTGGTTACAGTGTCAAAAGCCTGAGCCCACGACATGCTCGCGACGCAACGCTAGTCCCTTTCGGGGCATGTCGGTTTTCAAGAAGGGAGGACGCCCTCATGCCGGAATTATGGAAGGGTCTTATGCTCATTCTTTTTCTGCTATTCAGCTTTTATATTATGGGGAGGTCTCTTTCTCCCAGCCCAGGGATTCCCTGCCTGGCGGTGGGCTTTGTCCTCTTTCTGGGTCTGACGGAGCTTCTGACCTTCTGGATGGTGGCTTTTTCCCTTCCCCGGATCTCCTTTAGCCTGCTGGTGGCGGTCATCTACCTTTTGCTCATGATTCCGGGGCTGAACAGGATATCTCTTCCCCAGCTTCCCCAAACCCTCACCCTGAGAAAGCTGGCTGCCAAACATGGGCTTTGGATAGGGATCACCCTTCTCATGATCCTTTTGGTCATCTTCTTTTATCGGCCGGATGCGGATGATTCCTTCTACGTCAGCAATGCTGCCCTTTTTCAGCAGGCTTCCCGGCTGAATCCCTACGACAGCAGCTTTGGCATACCCGGTCTGGGCACTGTGCCTATGTATGATTTTCAGATTTGGGAGGCTTTGGTCTCTGTCCTCTCCAATCTCTTTCATCTGGAGGCTGTGTCTGTCATGCACCTCTATCTGCTGCCGGTGCTTTTGACTGTTTCTGCCTCCGCCTACCTTTTCCTTGGCCAGACCCTCCTGGGAAGGAATCAAAAGGCCGCCCCTCTTTTCTACTTCTTTGTAAGCCTTTTTCACCTATGGGGCGGATATGCGGTTTATTCGGAGGGCAGTTTTCTGCTGTCCCGCCTATGGCAGGGAAAATCCCTCTACCTGACGGTGATACTGCCCTTGATGACCGGTCTTCTTCTGCGCTGCCTCAAGAAGAACCATAGACTTCTCTGGGCGCAGCTGGCTATCTGCATTCTGGCAGGCATGGCTTTGAACCCCACCAGCCTCTATGTCCTGGGCTTTCAGCTCTTCTTCCTGATGCTGATCCTGGCCCTGTACAGGAAGCAGGCCTCTTTTCTCCTCCATATGCTTCCCTCCCTGCTTTTGGTGGTCTTTTTCACCCTCATGATCTACCTGAGGACCCGCCAATTTTCAGGACAGATTGAAGCAGCTTCCCAGGCGGATGGAGCCTTTGTAACCACCACCTTCCTGAATTTTCTGGGGGAAGGGAAGTTCTATCTGATTTTCTACCTCCTCAGTCTGGGAATCATCCTGTGGAAGGGCAACAGACGGAGCAAAGTCTATGCCATCTTCCTCCCTTTGGCCCTATTCTTAGGTATCTGGAATCCCCTGACCGGAGCTTTCATTGCCCGGTCTGTCACCAAGGTTCCTTCCTATTGGAGGGTATTCTGGCTGCTGCCCTTGGCCCCCTCCATGGCCTGCGCCGGCTGCCTGATGGAGGAGGAATATCGGTCCTCCCTCCGCCTGAGAATCCTCAGTATTCTCGCCACCTGTCTGGCCTTGATTTTACCCGGAAAATGGATGTTTTCCTCTTCCAATGGCTTTCTGACCGCCAAAAATACAGAACGTCTGCCGGAGGAAACCCTGCTTTTGGGACAGGAAATGGTATCTGAAACCTCTCAGCCTGTGGTTCTGGCCTGTGATGCCCTGGCCACGACCCTCCGACAAAAATATCTGGATCTCAGTCTGGTATACTCCCGTCCCCAATATATTCTGGATCTCTTTCAATATCGGGGAGAGGAAACCCAAGCAGCGGAACGAATGCAATTGATGGAATTTTCCAACGGAAGATTGACAGACTTCCAGGGCATTACGGATCTTTTGGACTACTATCAAGTGGATTATATCCTACTGTCCCGACAGGAGGAGGAAGAGACCGCCTACCTGCTGGATTCCGGCCAATGGAACCTAAGGGACAGCCAAGGCTCCTATGTTCTGCTGCAGGCCATTCCTTGACCCAGCGGCGGCGTGGACGTTTACTTATTAAGGGGGAGAACCTATGATTACTTGTAATTCCGTTATCGTGATACCGGCCTTGAATCCGGGAAAAGAACTGAAAGACTATGTTGCAGAATTGATCCGCCAGGGGGTAACCAGGATCCTGGTGGTAGATGATGGCAGCGACCCTGCCCACAAGCCCCTTTTTCAGGAACTAACTCAATTCGAGGAATGTACCCTCTATACCCATCCGCAGAACCTGGGCAAGGGGCGGGCTTTGAAGAATGCCATGATCTTGTATCAGGAAATGAACCTGGCTCAGTCCTATCAGGGGATTATCACGGTGGATGCCGACGGCCAGCATGCCGTTCCAGATGTTCTGCGCATCTCAGAGAGAATGAACCAGGTGACGGATCAGCTGGTTCTGGGAGAGCGCGCCTTCGACAAAGAAACACCCCTGCGCAGCCGTTTTGGCAACTCCTGCACCCGTACCCTCTTCCGCCTTCTCTACGGCAGGAAGATCCATGATACCCAGACAGGGCTTCGGGGCATTCCCAATGCCCTGCTTCCGGTCTTTGCCCAGCTGGAGGGAGACCGCTACGAGTATGAGATGCAGATGCTGATTACCTGCAGTCTGAAGCGAATCGGGATCACAAGTGTCTCCATTGAAACCATTTATATGGACAACAATGCATCCTCCCATTTTCATCCCATCAAAGATTCCTTTCGGATCTATCGGCTCTTGTTCGGAAGTTTCTTTCGCTTTATCTTCTCCTCCCTCTCCTCCTTCCTCATAGACATCAGCCTCTTTCAGATTCTGGTGCTGCTGACCCATTCCCTCTGGAAGGACTATATTCTAATCTCCACAGCGGGAGCCCGAATCTGCTCCTCCCTCTATAACTTCCTGGTCAACAAGAAGCTGGTCTTCCACAGTCAGGGAGGGCTGGCCTCCACCTTGGTGAAATATTACCTGCTCTGCCTCATCCAGCTGCTCCTGTCAGCATGGGGAGTTACCTGGATCCATAGCATCCTGCCCATCAACGAGGCCCTCATCAAGGTGGTTGTGGATACCATTCTTTTCCTCTTTAGCTATCGCATCCAGCGAAATCATATTTTTCGATCATAAAAAACCCCTTGAACTAATTGTTAATTTCGTGCGATTTCATTGATTTTATCTCCGGAATCGCATATAATGAAAATAATCCAAGGAGAAAGGAGGCGTCAATTATGATTGTTACTGCGACTGAATTTAAGACCAACTTTGGCAAATATCTTGACCTGATTACCCAGGAGGACATTTTTATCACACGCAATGGAAAGACCGTTGCAAAGGTTGTGAACCCGCACATTTCCGCCGTAGATTCCCTCCGCGGAATGCTGAAGGACGTGCCTTCTGACATTGACCTGGATTCTTTACGAGAGGAGCGGCTGTCAAGGTATGAAGATCATGTGTGATACCAACGTTATCATTGACGTACTGCTGGAAAGGGAGCCTTTTGTAGAAGATTCCTGCAAGGTTCTAAGCCTTTGTGAAGAACACAAAATTGACGGCTTTGTTTCCGCTTCTTCCATTACCGATATTTACTATCTGGTCAGGAAATACACACACAGCACCGACCTCGCGTATAAGGCAGTCGGGAAGATGCTGGAAATTGTCAAAGTGTGCAGCGTTACCAACAACGATGTCCTCACTGCATTCCAAAAAAAAGCAAGGGACTTCGAAGACTGCCTTCTGGCTACCTGCGCCAGGTCCATCCGCTGTGATTACATCGTCACCCGCAATAAAAAGGATTTTGAGGAATTTGACATTCCACTTCTTACCCCTGCAGAACTTTTGGATCAGCTTTCCTAATCTTCAGCGCATCCGAGTAAACCGGATGCGTTTTTCAATTTCTCTGCTGGCCCTCTTTCTCCTTCTTGTTCCAATAGGAGGGATTCATGGTGCACCTGGCCACCAGCCAGCCGGGCAGTCTGCGGTAGCGCTTGCCCAGAAAATAGCCTGCGTATTTGCAAGCACTTTGCCAAAAGAGGGGAAATAAGAGCCAGGGGCGTCCCTTACGGCAAGCAGCTAGGGCCGTCTGCTTCACCAAGCGAATCCCCTCCCCTTCCGAGGGGAATTGCGCAAAGATCTCCGGGTAGTCAGCCTGAGAAACCGCCAGGTCAAAGTTGCGGTGGAATTGCTGGCGGCCGGAATAATTATGAGAATGGACCACCAAAGCCTCTGCCACATAGGCGATTCCATATCCGGCTTCGATGACCCTGCCTGCATAGATCATGTCCTCATTAAAAATAGTCTGCCGGGGAAAACCTCCCAGCGCAGCATAGGTCTTCCTATCATAGGCAGCACAGACATTGGAACAGAAAAAGGTCTTGATCCCCATCTTAGGGAGATCCTCCTTTCCCTTGACCCGGCTGACCGGAGGATAATTAAAATCCCTGGCTGTCCTTTCCAGCAGGGAACAGTCCGGCCGGGGCAGCTGCCGGGCATAAGCTGCCTTAACCCCTTCCATGTCAAAGGCTTCCACCAGCTTCCCCACCAGATTGTTATCTGCCGGAAGGGCATCCTGGGTCATGAAAATCAGGATCTCCGCCTGAGACTCCTCCGCCATTCTATGGCGGGTTCCCCCATGGTCAAACTCCTCCCGGGCAATATGGGTCACCCGGCAATCGGGATAGGCCTTGCCCAGACTCGAGTTCCAATATTTTTCTTCTGTATTCACAATCCGCACCTGGTGAATGGGATAAAGTTGTTCAGCCAGGCACCGGAGCAGGTGTTCCAGCTCCGGGCCCGGCCGATAGGTGGGAATGCAAATATCTACGCTTTTGATTCTCTTCATGCTGAAACCTCATCACCAGTACGGATGTACGGACCGGGCTGGCACCAAGGTCAATACCCCTCCGCGGCTGCCGCAGCTGCCGCCTGGTTCTCCGCATCCTGTGCCTCCTGGGACCAGCCGGGGATGGTCGCTCCGTCATTGACACTGAGAGCGGTCTCAATATAGCTGTCATCATAGCCGCAGACAGAGGTGATATGGTCACTGTACTCCTGAACGGTAGCAGAGGGACTATATTCCGTGTCCGGGAAAAGGAATTGATGCAGCCGGGTTACATTATAAGCCAGGGTAACCGGCAGAACACAGTCCGTCCCCGTCAGATAGCTGTTCTCCTGCAGGTGGGCAAAGGGGAAACCGGTTTGGTCCTCCTGGGACATGGTATAGGACATCAAGGGCTGGATCATGGATAATAGCTTCATATTGTCCAGATTGGTGGTTACCAAAGGCAGGACAGAATTCAATACCGCATCCAGGGTCCCCAAATCCATGGTCTTGGCCTTCTCCATCAGCTTGGTCAGCACCAATCTCTGACGGCTGGCACGGCGGAAATCATAACCTGCCGTATAACGGATCCTGGCATAGGACACTGCCTGGGTTCCGTTCAGATGGAAGGTTCTGGTCATGGCGCCGTCAAATTCCTCTGCCGAGGGCACCTCAATGGCCTGGTATTCCACCCCGCAGGCTTGGGAGGTCTCCACATTATAATTATTCATATGGATCAATTCTTCCCGGGTCATCTCAATATCCAACCCACCCAGAAGCTCTATGGTGGTAGCCAGGGCCGAGAAATTCACGGTGGCATATTGGGTGATATTCAGATCCAGGTTCAGATTCAGCATAGAGAGGAACTGCTCCGGGCCCCCATAATTGTAAGCAGCATTGGCCTTGGTATAGTAGTTGGGTTCCCCATAATAGTCATTGCCCACATTCAAATAGGTGTCCCGATAGACCGAAACCAGCTTAATGTTCTTCTCATTATGGTTAATACAGGCAATGATCATCGTATCACTGTTCTTGCCTGACATCTCATCTCTGCTATCCAGCCCCACCAGGGCAATCATATCCACTCCCGTGAGGGTGGATACCGACTCTGCCGTCTGGGTGGCATCCTCCGCCCGGTCTCCGGTGGCCACTTGACCTGCGTTCACCTCATCCGCCGTAAAAAGCCGATCCTGATCCAGCTCCTGGTGGTTCACCAGGGAGAACTTGTGGGCTGCCCATACGGTCACAAACAAAACCATAGACAGGAGCAATAATACAATGATCTCTACAACAAACAGAATCTTCCTTCTGCGTCTTTTCTTTTTCTTCCCGTTTGACATATAAAATTCCCTCTGTCACCTTTTGTAAAACTCATTCTCGGCGGCTATACCGCACCTATGTGGTCCATCATACTACATTTTCCCCAAAAGGGCAAGAAAAAACATCCCCGGTGTCAGTAGATGACAGGCCGGGGATGCCGGTGACAGCTCTTTTCTTTTACTCCCCCTGAGCTTCCGCTGTGGGATCCCAGATGGGGATCTCTGCATTGTCCTCATTGGATTGAGCCAGTTCAATGGAATCCTCTCCGTAGCCGCAGATGGCTGTGATGGTAGCACTGTAGGACTGAACCGTCTCCGACGGGCTATATTCCGTATCGGGGAAGAGGAATTGGTGGAGCAAAATGGCATTGTATTCCAGGGTAACCGGCAGGACACAATCCTCTCCGGTCAATTCCCCCGTGTCCTCCAGATGGGTAAAGGGGAACCCGGTCTGGCCGGCAAAGGTATATCCCAGCACCGGCTGGATCATGGAAATCAAACGGCTGTTATCCAGATTGGTAGTAATCTGGGGAAATACCTGATCCATGATAGAATTCAAGGTTCCCAGGTCAGCCGTCTTCGCCTTCTCCATAATCTTCTCCAGCACCAACCGCTGGCGGGAGGTGCGCCGGAAGTCATTACCGGCTGTCTTACGGATTCTGGCATAGGATACCGCCTGGCTGCCGTTCAGATGGAAGGTCAGGGTCATCGCTCCGTCGAATTCCTCGGCAGAGGGATAGGACAATTCTTCATATTCCAGACCGCAGGCCGCCGAGGTCTCCACATTGTAATTATTCAGGTGAATGACTTCCTCCCGGGTCATATCAATGTCCAAGCCTCCCAATGCTTGCACAACATCGGACAGAGCCTTGAAGTTCACGGTCATATATTCCGTGATATTGAGGTCGAAATTCAGATTTAACATAGACAGGAACTGGGTAGCCCCTCCGTAATTGTAGGCCGCATTGGCCTTGGTATAGCAATCCGGAGTCCCGTCATAGTCCTCACCGATGTTCAGATAGGTATCCCGATAGAGGGAGGCCAGACGAATGGTCTTGTTGGTATGGTCGATGCAGGCGATAATCATGGTATCGCTGTTCTCTCCCTCCATCTCATCCCGGCTGTCAATTCCCACCAGGGCGATCAGCTCTACTCCCGACAAATTGCTATCGGTCTGTCCCTGGCCATTATTGCCGGAATCATTGCTGTTGGCATTCACCTCATCTGCCGTCTTCAGCTTATCCTGATCCAATTCCTCATGGTTAATGAGAGAAAACTTATGGGTAGCCCAGATTGCTGCCACCAACACCAGGGACAAAAGAACCAGCACAAGGATCTCAATGGTAAATAAGATCTTCTTGCGTCTCTGTCTCTTCCGCCTTCTTTCTCTTCGTCTGCTTTCATAACTCATATCTGTATTCCTCTACGATTCTTCCTGTGTCAACCGGTTCCATCAATAGGCATTTTTATTGACAAATCCGCGAAATACGGTAAGAAATAATATCTTGATGTCCAATCCCACCGACCAATTCTCGATATAATACAGGTCGCAATCAATCCTCTTACGGATAGAAGTATTGCCCCTTAGGCCATTGACCTGGGCCCAGCCGGTCATGCCGGGGCGCACCTGATGCTTAACCATATAACGGGGAATCTCCTCCCGGAACTTCTCCACGAAAAAAGGTCGTTCCGGTCGGGGGCCCACAAGGCTCATATCCCCCTTCAATACATTGAAGAGCTGAGGAAGCTCATCTATGCTGGTCTTGCGTATGAACTTGCCAAAGTTAGTCACCCGGGGGTCATTCTTCACCGTCCAGGCCTTCTTCTCCTCTTCTGCCTTCTGAATCTCCATGGAGCGAAACTTATACATCTCAAAGCTTCGATTGTGCAAACCTACCCTGGTCTGCCTATAGATCAAGGGACCCGGAGAGGACAGCTTGACGCCGATGACGGCCACCAGCATCACCGGGGAAAAGAGGACAATGCACAGGAGAGAGCCCACGATATCCATCAGGCGCTTCACCATGGCATTGAAGGTATTATTAAGGGGCACATAACGAATATTGACCACGGGAAGACCCACCAAATCCTCTGTATAGGGCTTGGTGGGAATAATATTATGATAATCAGGAATGAACTTGGTATGTACTCCCGACTTCTCGCACAGGGCTACAATCTCCTCCAGGCGGTAATACTCATTCAGACCCAGGGTGATGGCAATCTCATCCAGATGATTCTGGGGCAGGATAACCAGGAGGTTGCCGATCCGACCCAGCACCTTCACCCCTCGATAGGTAGTCCCGGCCATCACATGGTCATCCAGGATCCCTCGCACGGTATATCCCCATTCAGGGAAAGCCAGAATCCGATCGATGTACTCCTCCGCTGCCCGACTGTAGCCCACCAGGAGGATCTGCTTCTGGTTCAGCCCCTTCCGGCGGATATCCTTCAATACCGACCGGATAATATTGCGTACCGTCACCTCCAGTACTACATGAAGGCCATAGAAGATAAAGAGAACACTTCTGGCGAAATGGGGCTGCTTCATCATGTACAGAGTCAGGATGATGATCAAGAGGCCGATGGTATCCGCCTTTAATATATTGGCCAGCTCCAGCCGCCTTCCCTGAACACGGATGGGAACATAGAGACCAAATCCGTGATAGAGAAGGAGGTAGAGGGGAATAATCCATATCAGGAAGAGCATATAGAATTCCATGGGCAAAGACCGGATAGGAATTCCAAACAGAGTCGTGCGGAACCGCAATAACCACGCCAACACATAAGCCAAGGCGATGATAAAGGCGTCAATGATGACGTTCATGCGGCTAAAATACTTCTGATTGTCATTAATCATAGTAAAGTCACCTTTCTCATCTCCCTATCATACAATACTTTATCTGCAGGCGCAAGCGCAAAGGCCTAGGAAATAACTGACCCTTGGAAATTTTAAGACTTATTTTATGATTACAGGACGTCTGATCCCTCCCCAATGGCTGTCACAGGAGGCGTCGGAAGAGATTGACCCAGAGCTCCAGCTGGATGGCGCAATAATGTCCCAGATTCTTCCAGCGAAATCTTACCTTTTTGGACCGGTTCTCCGGCTGACGGGTCATCTCAAAGCCCTTCTTCAGTCCCTGGGCATAGAGCTTGCCATATCCCTTGAGGGTGAAAAAGAGGAGCTTGATGCCAAAGCCAAGCAGGAGGAAGGGGAGGTTCAGGATCCACTGAAGGAGGGGCATGTTTTTCCAGATCAGGTAGACATTATTGCGGGAGGAATGGCTAATCTTGAATTCATTGTAACGGGACAGGCTGGTTCCGCTCCCCACATGATAGACCTTGGCCTGGGGCAGGTACCAATTCTCATATCCGGCGATTCTGGCTCGGTAACCCAGATCCAGGTCCTCCAGATAGGCAAAATGGGCCTCATCCAGCAGGCCGATCTGCTGCAAATATGGCCTTCGATAGATAGCTGCTCCTGCACAGGCGGCAAAGATACGATCTTCCCTCCGATAGCGGGCCGGGGATCTCCCCTGCCCCCGGGCAAAGGCCCAGCCCAGGGCATTGTAGAAATCTCCTGCTCCGTCCAGGCGGCTGTGGTCATGGAACTGTATCATCTGGGCGGCACAGGAAAAGGCTCTGGGACGAGCCTTTATCCCTCTTAACAGCTCTTCTGCAAAATCCGGCAGAACCTGAGTATCATTATTTAAGAGGATCACATAGGGAGTTTTGGCCAGTAGGATTCCCTCATTGACCGCCTTGCAAAAGCCGTAATTCTCCGGCAGGGAAATCAGCCGGACCCAGGGATATTGGTCACGAACCAGTTCCAGACTGCCATCGGTGGAGCCATTGTCCACCAAAAGCACCGGAAGCTCTCCCAGGGTCTGAACCCGGAGGGCGTCCAGGCAGGTCTCCAGGTAGGCCTTTCCGTTATAATTGGGAATAATGACAGATACTTCCTGCATGTTCCTCTACTCCTTGTCTACTTGGCTCTCAGGGAATAATTCCACTTGCTGAGGGTCAGGTTGGGATTATAACAGGGATCCCCCTTCTTCAGAAAGTCCTCCCAGCGAGTGCGCATGAACTCGATCTCCCCCTGGAAGCGGCGCACCTTTTCCGTGCTGTCCTCCGTCCCCCGGGATTTGGATTCATAATGAAAAAGCTCTACATGAGGGTTATAGACCACCAGATAGCCCGCTTTGCCGGTTCTCAGGCAAAGGTCTACATCATTGAAGGCTACCGTCAACTTCTCCTCAAAGCCCCCTAATTGTTCAAAGACAGTCCTTTTCATCATCATACAGGCAGCGGTGACTGCGCTGTAATCCAGCTGAATCGATGCCTTATGGAGATAGCCGCTGCGATTGCCGGGCATATTCAGGAAGGCATGCCCTGCTATCCCTCCCAGGCCTACGATCACCCCGGCATGCTGGATGGTATGATCCGGGTAATAGAGCTTACTGCCCACAATACCCACCTCCGGCCGCTGGCAATTGCCCAGGAGCTCTTCCATCCATTCGGGAGTGATAACCTCAATATCGTTATTTAAAAAGAGCAGATAGTCCCCTTTGGCCTCTTTTACGGCAAAATTATTGATGGCCGAATAGTTGAAATCCCCCTTCCAGGAAAGGATCCGGACCTTGGGCTCTTGCTCCAGCTTTCGATAGTAGGAGAAGGTCTTCTCCTCCCGGCTATTATTTTCCACAACCAGGATCTCATAGTTGGTATAAGTGGATTTCTCCCGGATAGAATGCAAACATTGGTCCAGGGTCTCCTGCTGATCCTTATTGGGTATGATCACAGATACCAGGGGGTGGCCCTGCACCGGATAATGGACGTCATAGAAGCCATAATCCTTGGTATGGGTAACCCTTCCCTGGGTCTTGGTCCGCTGCAGGTTCCCTTCAATCGCTCGCTTACCTGCCTCATAGGCATAGAGCTTGCTGGCGGGATTGTCAGCAGTGGAAGCCCGATGGGTTCTCCAATGGTAGAGAATCCGGGGAATATGAGCGATGTGGTCTGCCTGCTCGCAGCAGCGGAAAATGAAATCATAATCCTGGGCCCCGTCGAATTCTCGCCGAAAGCCTCCGACCTGGTCTACCAGGCTCTTTTTGACCACCAGAAAATGGCAAATATAATTATTAGACCGCAAAAGATCCAGGTTGAAATCCGGCTTCAGATGAGGCTGGTAGTGCTCCTGCTGATCCGCCCTTATCTTATCCTCGTCGGTATAGATCAGGTCTGCCCCCTCCTGCCCAATCCGCTCAGCCACCTCATAGAGGGCATCCGGCGCCAGCAGGTCATCATGGTCCAAAAGACCCACATAAGCCCCCCGGGTCATGGCAAAGGCCTCATTGGTATTCTCTGCAATCCCCAGGTTCTCGATCTCCTGGACCCGGATACGGGAATCCCCCTGCCTATATTCCTGCAAAACAGCTGCCATGGCCGCATCCTCTGGGCTGGCATTGACCAGGCAGAGCTCCCAGTAGGGATAAGATTGGCCCTGCAGGGAATCCAGCAGCTGGCGCAGGTAGGGCTCCGGCGTATGATAGGCCGGTGTTACAATACTGATTAAAACCGGATCCTTCCATTTCCTGGCTCTTTGCCTGTCCAAAGTCTCCAAAGAGGCCTTATGGGCTTCATACCAGGGGCCATAGGGAACCTCCTCCGGTTCCATCCGCTCCCGCAGACGAACCCAAAAGCCCTTCCAGCCGTAATGGCGCAGATAACGCAAGCCCTTGAGAATGGTATAAGGCCTTAACTTTTTCGCAAAACGCACCAGGGTATTCTGTGCCATAATACTCTCCTTCGTCCGACTGCTCCGCACTACGTGCTCCCGCTGTCGGGGCTTTCTACAGGAAGTCTGGAAACTTCCGGATGGTTTCTACCACGTAGGCGGCGTCTTCCAGGGTCAGGGAATAGTACATGGGCAGCCGCATCAGGCGCTCGCTCTCCCGAGTGGTATAGACATCCTCTCCGTGGAAACGTCCGAATTCCAGACCGGCCTTGGCAGAATGGAGGGGAATGTAGTGGAAGACGCTGCAGATATCCCGTTCCCGCAGATAGGCGATCAAGCGGCTCCTGGTATCCAGATCCTTCACCTTGATATAGTACATATGGGCATTGTGGGTCGCGTAGTCCGGAATGGTAGGCCGCTCCAGGTAACCTGCTGCCTCCAGATCAGCCAGATTCTCATGATAATAATTCCATATAGCCATTCTTCTGGCATCGATCTCCTGATAGGCCTCCAGCTGGGCATAGAGATAGGCCGCATTAAGCTCGCTGGGAAGATAGGAGGAACCAAAGCCTACCCAGGTATATTTGTCCACCTGACCCCGGAAGAACTTGCTTCTGTCGGTTCCCTTTTCCCGCAGGATCTCCGCCCGCTCCAGATATTGATCCTCCTGGAAGAGCAAGGCCCCCCCCTCTCCCATGGTATAATTCTTGGTCTCATGGAAGCTGAAACAGCCAAAATCTCCGATGGTACCCAGAGCCCGTCCCTTATAATAGGCATTGACTCCCTGGGCCGCGTCCTCCACCACCTTCAGATGATATTTCCTGGCAATGGCCATGATGGTATCCATCTCGCAGGCCACCCCTGCATAATGAACCGGAGCAATGACCTTGGTCTTCTCCGTCACAGCGCTCTCAATCAGCTTTTCATCTATATTCATAGTATCCGGCCGGATGTCCACGAATACGATCTTAGCCCCCCGCAGCACGAAGGCGTCTGCTGTGGATACGAAGGTATAGGAGGGCATGATCACCTCATCCCCCGGCTCGATGTCAGAGAGATAGGCTGCCATCTCCAGGGCATGAGTGCAGGAGGTAGTCAGGAGACTGTATTTAGACCCCAGCTTGTCCTTGATCCAGGCAGAGCACTTCTTGGTAAATGCCCCGTCTCCGCAGATCTTATTCTCCCGAATGGCCTCCTCGATATATTTCAGTTCCTTTCCCACATAGGGGGGTCTGTTAAAATCAATCATATTCTTCCGTCCTTTTCATTGTCCGTATTCACCGACTCCCGGATGACATATTGGGGGGTCTTGTTGCTGGTCAGGATAATCTTGCCTACATATTCTCCCAAAATCCCCAGCATCAGAAAGACAATGCCAAAGAGGATCAGTAACACACACATCAGGGAGGACCAGCCCACCGTCACGGAAGGGTTCACTAATTTATGAATCAAGACCACCAGGGCAGACACGAAGCCCGCCAGGGAGAAGATCACCCCGAAGAAGGTGGACAGGCGCAAGGGGATGGTGGAGTAATTCATGAAGGACATGAAAAGCTTCAATCCCTTGCGGAAGGTATAATTGGACTGTCCCACTTCCCGCTCAAAATGCTCAATCTCGATATTGGCCATATTGTGGGTGGTCCGGAAGAAGAGGAGCTGGATAAAGGCATTGCATCCCTCATATTCCTTGACCCGATCGATCACATATCTCCTGGCCAGCCAGAAACTGGACATCTGGATGCCCTTGGGGCGATCCAGAAGATGCCACAGGAGGAAGCGGCTGATGGCGCCGGTGATATTCTTGATGGTGGAAAACTTCCGCTCCTTGAAGACCCCGAAGACCACGTCATAACCCTCCTTTTCCTTGTCCAGGAATTGGCGGATCTGGGAGGGGTGATTCTGCATATCATCATCCATCCCCACTACCAGGTCTCCCTTGACATATTGAAGGCCTGCCATAATGGCCGCATGCTGTCCGAAGTTCTTGGCCAGGTTCAAACCCACCACATTGGGATACTTAGCCGCCAATCTCTGGATCTCCTGATAGGTCCCGTCCTTGGAATAATCATTGACCAGAACCATCTCGCACTCATAGCCATCCATTTTCTCAAATTCTTCCATACACAGATCCGTCACCTGTCCGATGGTATGCTCGGAATTATAGCATGGAATTACAATAGAAACCAACATATCTACTCCCTTTTCCGCCCCGCTAGACGGAATAAATGAATATCCCCAGCAGAATCAAACCCAGACCTGCCAGCTTTCTCCGACTGAACCTCTCCTTCAGGAGGAAATATCCCAGGACCGACACATAGATGTAGCTGGTGGACTCCAGGATAGGCTGCAAGGACAGAGGCACATAGCGCAGAGACAGCATGGTCAGGATAGTGGAAATAAAAAACAGCCCGTAGGCGATGATCACTCTGGCATTCAGATATTCCTTCAGCCTGGTCTCATAGGTTCTGTCCGCGGCCTTCTTCAGAATAATCTGGGAAATCGCCGATATAAATACGGAGAAAAGGAGAATGCAGACTGATGTGGAAAAGTTATTCATCCGCCGTTACCACTAGGTAGATCCCTACAAAGATCACACCTGCACCCAGAATCATATTCCAGGTGATCCTTTCCTGAAAAATAAGGCTGCCCCACAGCATGCCCCAGACCAGACTAACCGGCTTGTTGGCATAAGCCACCGTCAGGGGCATCCGTTTGAGGATCTGCTGCCATACCAGGGCATAACCAAACATAATGACCAAAACCAGCCCATACCAGAGGAAAAATGGGAGGGACAGGAGGGTCTGCCTAGCTGCCATCTTGGAGCATACCCCGCTCAGGGAGGAGAAGAGCAAGCTCACATGAAGCAACACCATCACAAGGAAGGAAACCTTGCCTTTTTTCTTCCATTCACTCATCGCTTTCTCTCTCAGCTCTTCATATACTGTCTGGCATTGGGTCCCTCATTGAAAATCAGATCCAGAACCGTCACCCCATGCTCAAAGTCTCCAAAGAGCTGGGGATATTCCGGATAACCGGAATAATCCATATACTTCAGGGTAATACCGGCATTTTCAAAGCACTCATCTACAATATAGTCCTTGGCCGCCGGTCCCGACAGATATTCTGTCCCCCCGGCAGATTGACACAGCCCTACCAGGCGCTCCGTCTTGCCGTCTACCAGCTCATAATCCGAGGACCAGGTGATCTTGGTAGGAATATCCAATATCTGGCAGATGGCCGTCAGGAAGATATAGTTGATCTTGCTAAGATAGGTCTCCTGCTCACAGGCCTGATAAAGACCCTCGATACGGTCGGCATATTGATGAAAATACGGCGCCTTTCCATAATTGAGGGTCAAGGCCCGCCAATGATCATGGCACCATTTGGAATCCGTCACCTCTGTCTCATTGATCTTCTGGAAGAACTTTCCGCTGTTGATCACCGGAATGCTCAGCCATTGCAGCCCCTTGGGGGTCTTGATCTTATTCCGATTGCGCCAGTCACGCCGTGTATATTGCATGTCGTCATAGAGGATGAATTCATCTACCATATTAATGATATCGAAATATCCCTTCCATGGGATATAATTAGACTGCAAAATCGCTATTTTCTTCATGATTTTCCTCCGCCTTCTCGCCCCCACTCGGGCAAAATGTCAAAAAACAAGGGAGTTCCCCCGGTATGGATAAATAGGATATTCTTGCCTTTGATGCCTCTGGCTCTCAAATATTCCTCCATGCCCCAAAAGGCCTTGCCGGTATAGGTAGGATCCAGGCCGATCCCCTCCCTTTGATAGACCCGGCGGATGGTCTCCGCAATGGCCTCATTGCTGCTGCCATAACCACCGGCCAGGTAGGCATCCTCCAGCAAAAGCTCCGGCTGGCAGCAAAGCCGGTAGGCACAGCCCTTCTTGGTCTGATATTCCTGCAGATTCTCCCCCAGAACCTCCAAGGCCCGCTTGGCCTGCCGGGTCACGGAGATACCTACGATCTTCCGGTCATCCCCGGCCATCAGATGACCTGCCACCAGGCCCGATTGGCTGGTATTGGTACTGGAAGCCAGGAAAATATAATCAAAATGGATTCCCAGCTCCTCCTCCTGCTTCTGAATCTCCTGATATACCTTCACATAGGACTCCATAGGCACGGAGACATTCCCCTGACCATAGATATTTCCATAAATATAATAGGGATTATACCCCTCCTGGCGGAAATCATCCAGTGCTTTTTGCACAACCGGGGCAATCTCCCCCTTGTGACACAGATACTCCCGCACCCCGGAGGCCTGGATCAGGTACTTATTGCAGCTGGTCTCCTGGGGATCTACATCATCCACATTGTGGATCATACTGCAGGGAATCCCCTTGCCTGCACAGGCCGCCGCCAAGATCCGGCAGAGGTTGGAATGATATCCCCCGTAAATGATCATGGCGTTGCATTGCCTTTTCTCCATATCCTCCAAAAAGGCCTGGGCAAAACGCACCTTATTGCCTCCAAAGGAAAAGGGAAGCAGATCCTCCCGCTTCATATAGATCCGGTTCTGCCCCTCCCCTTGGCTCAGCAGCTGAAGGGGGGTCACCATCAGAGGCAGGTCCCCCTCCAGTTCCAGGTGAATCTTACCCAGGATCTCCTCCAGCCTCTTTTGGCACTTGTCCAGGCTCGCATCCGTCAGAATTACCTGACCGATGCGATCCCTCCCATTGGTATAGGGGTGCACCATATCTCCTGCTTTAATATTGAAGGAAAGCTCCTCCCGACCCTTGAGGGGAGGATTCTCATTGCAAATGCGACGTACCCGACCTTCCCGGTGGTAACCCAGGGTATGGGTCAGGCAGGAGCGACGGGGAGGATTGGTAAAATCCCCACTGACATCCTCTCCCATAGCCAGCCGCACGATAGTCTCATAATAATTGATTCCGTAATAGATTCCCGTCATCTCTGACAGGCCGGTGGCTCCGGAGCGTCCCGTCAATTCCACCACATAGACCTTCCCATCCCTCTTGATAAAATCACAATTCACCGGACAGTTATCCAACCCCAGAGCTCGAATGGCCTTGATGGTCTGCTGCTGGATCTGGTCTCCCAGGGCATCCAGGTCCGCCAAGGGCACCGAATGGCCGATGGGGGTAGGGGTGCTGCTGATAAATGCCTCCGTATTATTGGGAAGGAGGAAAAGGATCCGGCCATTCTGAACCATGGCCTCCACCCCGAAGAGGTCTCCCTGGATGAATTCCTCGATCAGGCAATACTCCTGGGCGGTGGCCTCCATGCTCTTGTGGAAATTCTCTCTGGCCTCTTCCCGGGTATCACTGCGGAAGATGCCCCGGCTTCCCATCAGATCCACTGCCTTGAGGATCACCGGGAAGGGAAGCTGGTCCAGGGCTGCCTCCAGCTCCTCCTCATTATGAATGCAATAAAAACGGGCAGTCTGGACTCCGGCTGCCGTCAATGCCTGCTTCATCTGATATTTGTTGGAGGCCTTCTCCGCCGCCTCCCTGGAAGGTCCCGGCAAGCCCAGCTCTTGACAGGCGCGGCCGATGGCCCGCATGCCCAGGTCCAAGCCACAGGTAGCTATGCCCTCCGCCTGCAGGTCCTTGGCGGCTTGAGTCACTGCCTCAGGATCTGCTATATTCACAAATGCGCTCTCATCCCCATAGGCAAATCCCGGATAAGGGCCCGGGATGCTGGCTGCGATGGTATGGATCCCCAGACGCTTGGCCGCCTCATAGAGGGGGATCTGGGTATAGCTGGCGCCTAATATCATCAGTTTCTTCATGCACGCTTCTTCCTTTCGTGGACAGTTTACCACACTTTGCATCTGTCTTCAAGTCCATATAGGAGGGCAGGGATGGCCTACATGGCTCATAGCTCATAGCTATCCTATACGTGACGGGGAGAGGGGGCGCCGGGGCAGGGGGTACAGTCCGGCAGGCTGGGCTTCAGCTTGAAGAAGTACTAA
>CAVJHW010000032.1:0-22714 GCA_963649395.1 Coriobacteriaceae bacterium
CGGTAAGACAGGCTTTGTGATGTTGCAGGGCTTGTGCGCGATCTTCCTGGTGAAAATACCGTATGCCTACTATGCGAGCCGAAAGGCGGTTCCCCAGCTGTTTGACATAGGACTTTCCACGGCATATGCGGCTTTGTTTACCTTGGCGGTATGTCTCATCTACTATTGGTACTCCTGCAGGAAAGTTTCCAGGTCAGCCAAGATTTAATCTTTACCCCTGGCAGTCATTCCCTTTGATGGATTGCCGCCCTTTGAGCAACCACAAGACTTTTCCTATTGCATTTTCCACGCAGAGTGCTAGAATATGGGGTAGATCAACCAAACACTTAAGAAAGAAAAGGGGGACACGAAAATGGGATTTTTAAGTGGTAAAACAGCATTGATTACAGGAGCAGGTCGCGCTGTACTGAGTGACGGACGCTGCGGATCCATCGGATATGGGATTGCAACTGCATATGCAAAAGAGGGTGCGAACCTTGTGATTACCGGCCGTAACATGAAAAAGCTTGAGGATGCAAAGGCTGAGCTGGAAGAAAAGTATGGCATCAAAGTTTTAGCGATCCAGGCTGATATTCATGCAGGCGGAGATAATGAGGCAACTGCCCAGAGTGTTGTAAAGCAGGCGGTTGAAACCTTTGGTGGGATTCAGGTACTCATTAATAATGCACAGGCATCTGCTTCAGGCGTTACGCTTGCAGACCATACAACAGAGCAGTTTGATCTGGCGATGTATTCCGGACTTTATGCAGCATTCTACTATATGAAAGCATGCTATCCTTACCTTGCTAAGTCAAAGGGCAGTGTGATCAATTTTGCTTCCGGAGCCGGTCTTTTCGGAAACTTTGGTCAGTGTGCATATGCGGCAGCCAAGGAAGGGATTCGCGGTCTCTCTCGTGTTGCTGCGAATGAGTGGGGCAAGGATGGCATCAATGTAAATGTTGTTTGCCCGCTTGCCTGGACAGCACAGCTTGAACAGTTTGAGAAGGCTTATCCGGATGCCTTCAAAGCAAATGTAAAGATGCCTCCGATGGGTCACTATGGGGACGCAGAGAAGGAAATCGGCCGCGTTTGTGTTCAGCTCGCAATGCCTGATTTCAAATATATGTCCGGTGAGACCCTGACGTTGGAAGGCGGCATGGGACTTCGCCCATAATATAAAAGTTTTTTCTGGCTTCTCCGATGGATTGGAGGAGCCATTTTTGGTTACAGTGTGTGCCAGTGGCATACGTCTAGCACCGACCGGAGCAGAGCGTAGACGTGGGAGTGCGTAGCACGGAATAATCCGTGTAACCACAGGGTTGGGTGTTTTGGCACCCAACCCAATTTTAGAAGTTACTCGGCGTATAGCCTACTGTGACGATATGCACCTCTTTCTTTTGCTTCAGCACACGGTAAATGATAACATAATTTTTCACGAACAACTGGCGGTAATCCCCGTTTGCATAAGTCCCCACGCGCGGGCATAGAGTTTGACAACGTATTTATCCAAAGTGTTTCCTTCGCAAAGAGGCAAGAGCTTCCCTCCCGTCCAACAGTACGCTGTCGGCAGCATATTCCTTTTCCGCTTCACTGATTGCTGTGTCTGTACGCGCTGTTTCTACCATTTCCTCGTATGCTTCAATGCTCATAACCACCAAATCCCCGTAACCGTTCTTTGTGATAAAAAGCGGTTCGCGTCTTGCATGGCAAAGTTCGGAAATTTCTGTGGTATTTCTAAGGTCTGTAATCGGTCTAATCTGTGGCATATTACGCGCCTCCTTTCTTGCACATTATTATAGCGGAATTATGCACAAAATACAAGGCTACTATACACGGGAAATTTAAGTGTCGTCCATGAGTGTTACAGGTCACACCCTGACCACCTATAGATGGGTAGGGTGTGACCTGTAAAGAAGAAGGACTGAAATTAAGGCACAGTGCGGAATCTGGATTGTTTCTGATCCGGTTGGAGGAACTGAACGCAGCGAGAGCCGAGGTTGAGAAGACCACGAACGAAAAGCCTGTGACCCAGAAGATGTTCCGGGTGGTGTAAACTGAATAGAAAATTAAGAAGACGCTCTGCTGATTATAAAGGTTGGCAGAGTATCTTCTTGTTGGCGTGTGATAATTTACCTGTAAGGTTAATTTGATATATTGACAACAAATATGGCTCGTGATAAAATGAATTTACCTCAAAGGTAAATCGATTGCAGGAGAGCGACGGATTGGAAATCGTTGATTATCATTAAAGGAGCGAAGGAGGTTTTACTATGGCGAGAAGCAGAAGTTATATAGCAACGCCACCTGGCGCCACAATTAAAGAACAGCTGATTGACAGAGGCATGAGCCAGAAAGAATTTGCTGCCAGGATGGATATGTCTGAGAAGCATATCAGCAAACTTATCAATGGTGATGTGCAGCTTACTCCGGATTGCGCTGTCAGGCTTGAAATGGTACTTGGCGTACCTGCAAAGTTCTGGAGCAATCTTGAGGCTATCTACAGAGAGAAACGAATCAAAGTTGAAGCCGAGAATTCAATGGAGCAGGATGAGGAAATTGCAAAGCAGTTTCCTTATGGAGAAATGGCAAAGTACGAGTGGGTTCCGGCAACGAGAAATATCAAAGAAAAGGTTGTTAACCTGAGAAAATATTTTGAAGTTGTCGATCTTTCATTACTTAGCAATACTCAGATTACTCGGATTGCTTGCCGAAGATTGGCTATTACAGAAAAAAGTGATTTGGCCCTTATGGCCTGGGCCCAGAGGGTTAAAGTGATTGCTCGGGGAATTGACACCGAGCCAATTAACGTTAAAGAGCTTATTAATAAGCTGGATGAGATTCGAAGTATGACGCTTATGCCGCCGGATCAGTTTTGCCCTAGATTGAAGAGTATGCTGTCAGAGTGTGGTATTGCATTAGTCTTTTTGCCTCATCTTAAAGGCTCATTCTTGCCTGGAGCAACATTCATTGACGGAAATAAAATTGTATTAGGTTTGACTGCTCGGGGAAGTGATGCGGATCGCTTCTGGTTCAGTCTTTTTCACGAACTTGGACACATTATTCTCGGACATATAGGAAATGCGGACGGGACGACGGAACAGGATGAGACCGATGCAAATGCATGGTCGAGAGATCAGTTAATCCCTGCAGAGGCCTTTACTGCATTCAGGTTGCGTCAAAGTTTCTCGGCAGATACGGTTAACGCATTTGCAAAAGAAATACGCATAGCACCAGGCATTGTTGTCGGCAGACTGCAAAACGAAGGAGAAATACGACATAATTTGCTTAATGAGTTGAAAGAACACTATGTTATTGCGGGGTAAGCTAACAAGCTGCAATATTTTAACACCCTGTAGACCTTGATGGTTTACAGGGCTTTTTTTGTTTATGTACTGTCTATTTCGAAGTGGAGAAAAGGGGCTCATTGTGTTATCATAGTAATTGGATTATATGCCTTGTCGGGCAGGAAAGGAGCAGGCCATATGGACGATATTTGGAAAGCTATAGCAGAAGATTATGAGACGGCGAAGCAGTGCATGTGGTGCCCGAAACATGCTGGCAACTGGTTCCGGCAGGAAGATAAAGGCAGGTATCACCTGTGGAAAGCTTATTACGCGGCAACACAGGCCGAGACAAAGGAAAACTTACTCTATGCTCGTGTTCTCATGATGATGAATGATGAGCAGTACAATGCATGGGAGCATGATCGCTTCCATAAATATATTGCTCCGGCGAAGGAAGCCTACGAGGCAGCAATCCGTGAAGGTGGAAAACAGCCTACGGCAAAGGAAATGGAGAAGGTTAATTTTCTCTATGATAGTCTGCAGTATGTAATGAAGAAGATGGAAAACACAACGGAGCAGAGTATCGATGCTTATAAGCAGATTGAAGGACTTAATGATATCCAGGACTTTTGTTTTCATGACAGTAAGCCGATCTGGTTTGAACACACATCGGAAACTGCCAAATTGAAGCTGGACTTTGATGGTGTGGTTGTGACCTTTGGATTTGAGGGCCTTATTGATATAGAGGTCAACGGAGACCCAACTACGAACTGGATTAATGATTTCTATTGCTATCCGGCATTCCATAATAAGAATGTGCTGCATTTTGATATAGGCTATTACAGAATTCTTTGCGAGAAGATCAAGGTTATAGCCGTTGAAAGGCCGCAGGATGACGGTAGTAAATGAACCCCCTACCTTACTACTGTTTTACTACTTTTGACTGCTCCAACTTGCCCCGTTTTGCCCTTCCGACACACATTTCGGATAGAACTCCCGGAGTTACACTTGAAAATTTGTGCGGTACATCGGTGCAAATCGGGGCAGAATACGGCATTTTAGGAGATAGACGATTATGATTAAGATACTTTTCATCTGCCACGGCAGCATTTGCCGAAGTCCTATGGCAGAATATGTGATGAAGGACATGGTGAAAAAAGCGGGTCGAGAGGGAGAGTTTTATATTGCCTCCGCCGCCACCAGCAGGGAGGAGCTGGGCAATCCGGTCTATCCGCCGGCTCGGCGGAAGCTGGCAGAGCACGGCATTGACTGTCAAGGGCACGCAGCCCGGCAGCTGACGGCTCGAGATGGGGAGGAGTATGACCTTCTGGTGGGCATGGATCAGGAGAATCTGCGTAACATGAAGAGAATCTGTGCAGGGAATCAGGAAAAATGCCATCTCTTGCTGGATTTCGTTGCTGAGTCTGGGTCTGCCTTGAGCCCCGCATCGAGGGTGGCAGCCGGAGAGTCCCCTGCAAATGCCCGGAGGAGAGGGGAAGTGGCGGATCCCTGGTACACGGGAGATTTTGATGCCACCTGGCGGGATATTACAGCCGGATGCAGGGGGCTTTTGACGAGGTTCCCCGAAGGAAAGGATGGGAAGCAGCATGGGAATGAATGAGACACCGTCATCGGATCGGGTACATATTGGTTTTTTTGGCAGGAGGAATGCGGGCAAGTCCAGCCTGGTGAATCGGGTAACAGGTCAGGAGTTGGCCCTGGTATCGGAGGTTAAGGGAACGACCACGGATCCGGTACGCAAGGCCATGGAGCTCCTGCCCCTGGGGCCGGTAGTGATCATTGATACCCCGGGAATTGACGATGAGGGCAAATTAGGGGAAATGCGTGTCCGCAAGACCAGGCAAGTGTTGAACCGGACGGATGTGGCGATTTTGGTGGTAGACGGGACAGTAGGCAAGGCCCAGGCGGATGAAGATTTGGTGGCTATCTTCCGGGAGAAGGAGATTCCTTATTTGGTGGTCTATAATAAGGCAGATCTGGTGGAAGAAGCGAAGCGGCAGGAAGGGGGTCAGGAGGAGATCTGGGTCAGCTCTGCTACGGGCTGGCAGATTCAGGAGCTTAAGGAGAGGATTGCCCGTCTGACCTCCACCGATGACCTGACCCACCGGCTGGTGGGGGACCTGCTGGACCCCAGTGATCTGGCGGTCTTGGTGGTTCCCATTGACAAGGCAGCCCCCAAGGGTCGATTGATCCTGCCCCAGCAGCAGACCATCCGGGATGTCCTGGAGGCGGGGGCCTCCGCCCTTGTAGTGCGGGAGACGGAATTGCAGCAGCTTTTGTCTGATCTGGGCAAGAAGCCTAAGATGGTCATCACAGACAGCCAGGTTTTTGAAGAGGTGAGCCGCCTGGTTCCCAGAGACATTTGGCTTACTTCATTTTCTATTCTATTTGCCCGTTACAAGGGGAATCTGCAGCAGGCCGCGGCAGGAGCGGAAGCTTTGGAAGGCTTGAAGGATGGGGATAAGATCTTGATTTCCGAGGGCTGCACCCACCATCGTCAATGCAATGACATTGGGACAGTGAAGCTGCCCCGGTGGATTCGATCCTATACCGGCAAGGAGCCGGAATTCTTCTACAGTTCCGGGCAGGATTTCCCGGAGGATCCGGAGAAATATCAATTGATTGTGCATTGCGGAGGCTGTATGCTGAATGAGCGGGAGATGAAATACCGCCTGAAATGCGCAGCGGATCAGAAGATTCCCATGACCAACTATGGCGTTGCTATAGCCTATATGCAGGGAATCCTGAGCCGCTGTGTGGAGATGTTTCCGGAGGTGAGCAGCCAGCTGCCTGCCTGCCTATAGTCTCCTTAGTCCTCCGGATAGACCAGGCGGTCTGTCGAGATGCCGTACAGAACCTCTGACAGGTAGCGCTTGGCCAGGTATTTGGCCATACCCAGGTTCATATCCAGGTAGTTTCCGCAGTCTCTGGGAGAGGCCCCAGGGATCTCTCCCTCAAAGTCCCTGACAAACTCAAAGGTGCGGGTTACCAGGGCCACCACATCCTCAGAGGAATAGTCTCCGGCCAGGAGCAGGTAGAAGCCGGTGCGGCAGCCCATGGGTCCGAAATAGACGATTTTGTCGCCAAATTCCGGATCGTTGCGCAGATAGGTGGCAGCCAGATGCTCAATGGCATGAACCTCAGCGGTATTCATGACAGGTTCCTCGTTGGGGGAGGTCATGCGCAGGTCGAAGGTGGTAACTGTCTCTGCGCCGATATGATCCTTGCGGGATACATAGATCCCGGGCTGAAGCTTTAGGTGGTTGATGGTAAAGCTGGCGATTTTTTCCATAATAAATATTCTCCTTTGAAAGTGGATGGGGAGGGCTCCCCCGCTTTCGTTATTGTAGACGGAATGTCCGGGAAAGTCAATTGACTTTCCCAGGGATATGCATTCTGCCCGACGTTGACTTTCCCGGTGGTTAATGCTACACTGTTTACAGTTTTTAACATGGGAGAGAAGGAAAAGTCATGATAAACGAGAAGAAAGTATTATTTTCCGGCATGCAGGCCACGGGGAATCTGACCTTGGGCAATTACCTGGGAGCTTTGAAGAATTGGGTCACTCTCAGTGATGAATATGAGTGCTTCTATAGTGTAGTGGATTTGCATTCTATTACGGTTCGGCAGGATCCGGCGGTTTTGCGCAAGCGTGCCAGGAAGCTGCTGACGATTTATATTGCGGCCGGGATTGATCCGGAGAAGAATTGCATATACTACCAGTCTCATGTATCGGGGCATGCGGAATTGATGTGGATTCTCAATTGCTTCACCTATATGGGGGAGCTGAATCGCATGACTCAATTTAAGGACAAGGCGGCCAAGCATGCGGACAATATTAACGCTGGCCTTTTCACCTATCCGGTTCTCATGGCTGCGGATATCCTTCTCTATCAGACGGATGTGGTGCCGGTGGGCATTGACCAGATGCAGCATCTGGAGATTACCCGGGACATTGCAGAGCGGTTCAATAACATCTATGGGGATGTATTTACCATTCCTGAGGCTTATGTGGGCAAGGTAGGAGCCAGGATTATGAGTCTGCAGGATCCCGCCCATAAGATGTCTAAGTCTGACGAGAATCCCAATGGCAGCATTTATCTCATGGATGATGCAGATACGGTGGTTCGTAAATGCAAGAGGGCTGTCACAGATTCCGAGGGCGTCATCCTCTACCGGGAGGAGCAGCCGGGGGTGAAGAATCTGCTGGATATCTATTGTGCCTGCTGCGGCAAGACGCCGGAGGAGGCTGTGAAGGAATTCGAAGGTCAGGGTTATGGCAAGCTGAAGGAGGCAGTGGCAGAGTCCGTCAATGCTATTTTGCAGCCCCTTCAAGAACGAGTGGCAGCCTTGGAGAAGGACAAGGGCTACATCGATACTATTATTAAGAATAATGCGGAAAAGGCCCAATATTTTGCTAACAAGACCCTGCGGAAGGTTCAGAAGAAGGTAGGATTTCCGGAGCGTCCCAGGTAGCTAAGAGCTTTTGCATATCTTCAGGAAGCGGTGCGGTAAAATGCATGGCTTCCTTTTTGATGGGATGGAGAAAATCCAAACCATAGGAGTGAAGGGCTTGCCGCTCCATGGCCGGGAGTCCTTGGGGGTGATAGAGGCTATCCCCCAAAAGGGGGTGGCCGATGGCGGACATATGAACTCGGATCTGGTGGGTACGGCCGGTTTCCAGCTGCAGCTCCAGGTAGGAAATATTCCCCTGATTTGCCAGGGTACGAAAATGTGTGACTGCCGGGTCCCCCTTCAGGGGATCGATGCAGCGCTCAATGATAGACCCGGGCTTTCGGCCGATGGGAAGGGTGATGGTCCCCTCCGGGGCTGTCTGCCCCTCCACCAGGGCCCGATAGGTGCGATGGATCTGCCGCCGGGTCATCTGAGCCGACAGGAGGGAGGCACTAAGGGCATGACGAGCCAGCAGGAGCAGCCCGGTGGTATCCCGATCCAGACGGTTGATGCAGCGGTAGACGAAGGGCTCTCCCCTGCGCTGAAAGTAGTCTGCCAGACCGTTGGCCAGGGTATTGGTATAATTGCCCGGGGAGGGATGGATGGGGGTGTTGGCTGGCTTGTTCACTACCAGCAGGTCCTGGTCTTCATAGACGATGGAAAAGGGAAGGGCCACCGGCTGAATATGGGGGGAAGATTCCTCCTGGGGAAGGCGGATCTCCAGCCGGTCACCGGCGGCCAGGGTCTGGTTGGTGAAGCAGGGCTTGCTGTTGTGCAGGATTCCCGCCTCTGCTCGCTTTAATTGTGTCAGCAGGTGGTGAGAATATCCCCTGCTGCGTAAAAAATATTCAATGGTTATACCGGCATCGGAAGCCTCTGCCTGGTAGATGAAAGATGGTCTCATTTCTCCATAGTATAGGGAAAAAAACAAAAAGTCAAACAAAAGTACAATAGAATCGTTGTTACAAGAGGAATATCGTGTTATACTGAGGTTGGCTGTGGTGCCAAGGGCTTGACGAGTTCCTTCCGGAGCATGGCAGAGAGAATGGGAAAGGATAGAGAAGTGCTATGAATACAAAAGGGAATACAGGCAGGTATGTTGCCTATGTAGGAACATATACCCACGGAAGCAGTATCGGCATTCATTTATATGACATAGATCTGGAAGAGGGGAGCCTACAGGAGAGGAAGGTAGTTCCTGTCAATAATTCCTCCCATATCTGCCGTTCTTTGAATGGAAAATATCTCTACTCCATTGCAGATGAGGGAGTGGCTGTATTTGCGGTGGAGCCGGATGGGGACCTGACCCTGATCAATAAGGTAGATATTGATGGGATGAGAGGCTGCCATCTCTCGGTGGACCAGACGGGTAAGTATCTCTTTGTGGCAGGCTATCACGATGGCAAGGTGACAGTGGTGCATACCCATCATGACGGGCGTCTGGGCAGCGTGATGGATGGAGTCTTCCATAAGGGACTGGGCAGTGTGGCGGAGCGGAATTTTCGCCCCCATGTCAATTGTGTAGTGCCCACGCCGGATAACCGCTTTCTCTGTGCGGTGGACAATGGCATTGACCAGGTGAAGATCTATAAGATCACGGACAATAATAAGCTTTCCCTACGGGATATCCTGCGGTGCGCCCGGGAATCCGGCCCCCGGCTCCTGCGCTTCAGCGCCGACGGCAGATATGCCTATTTGCTCTATGAGCTGTCCAACCAGGTAGAGGTCTATACCTATACCTGTGCCCCGGAAGACAAGAATCCGGTCTTTGAGAAGATCCAGTCGGTCAGCACCACCTCGGATGATGTAGATCGGATGCATGATGCTGCTTCCGGCCTTTGCCTGTCGGAGGATGGCAAATACCTCTTTACCTCCACGGCAGGAGATAATACGGTGGCTATGTTCCGGATTGATCCGGATACCGGAATGCTGACCAAGGAATTTGCCCTGCCCATCAGCGGGGAGTATCCCAAGGATATTGCCCTCTTCCCGGATGGCCGTCATATAGCAGTAGTCAACCATGAATCCAATTCCATTACCACCTTTACCATTGATTATGAGAAGAAGATTCTGGTTATGAAGGGGAAGCCCATGAAGGTGGAGACCCCCAATTGTATCCTGATCACCCCCATGGGGTGTTAAAGCCCGGGAACATTCCCGGCAGCCCATAGCAAAAGGAGCTGCGAAGAATCATGCAAGGACGATTCTTCGCAGCTCCTTTTGCGTGCTCCGCATCGCATACTTCGGCAGTCTCGACAGATCGCCGGGCTGCCGAAGCACGCGATGCGGAGCACGCTGGCTTTTCTCTATTCTGGCAGCAATAGCTGCCTTGAGGCTGCTTTAAAAGTCACGGGTGGCTTTGCTATTGCTTTCGCTCTTACTTTCGCTCTTACAGGAGCTTCCCGAGACCTTTTCCGTAAGCCAGAAGCAGTTTGCGGTCATCACTGCCCAGGCGGCCATAGATCTCCAGCATCTCCTGCTGGGGCTCTGTCAGGTGGACCTGACCGCTCTCGTCTGCGAAGAAGTCAGACAGGGTTACGCCAAGACCGTCACACATTTTCTGTAAAGTAGGGATGGTGGGGATGTTGGTGCGGTGCAGCATATTGCTGATGGTTGAATAGGGAATCTCTGCTTCCTTGGCCAACCGATAATAAGTCCAGTCCCGTTCCTCGCACAGATCCTTGATATGTTGGATTACGTCAGTATCTCTCATGGGTACCTACCTCGTTTCTCAATTCTCATGGCTGACGGCAGCTTGCCCTCTGTCATGGTTTACAATTCCATTGTACAGGTGAAACAGAATTACGATAGATGATAAATAGAGAATGCTATACCTCTCAAATAGACTATAACAGCCTTTTTCTCTTGTCTATACCGAAAATTCGTTTCTGTAAAAAAAGGGACTGCCTATGCTGCAAAATGGCAGTCTGGCATGTATAAAATTTGATGCATAGACACCATAATACGGTGGAAAAAGAAGAAATTTCGCAAAAGGTCTTGCGCAAAAAAACGTTTAGGTGTATAATTAAAAAAATTTTTTGGTTTTTATGAAAGGAGGAAAAACAAGACTGGAGCAAACAAAAAATTTTTCTGTTTTGTAACATAATACCAAAAATTTTCGTGTAGAGTAAAGGGAGTATCGTGAAAGGATTGGGCAAAAAAAGATGAGGAATCATAAGAACAAAATCGTTGTTGTAGGTGCGGGCAATGTAGGCGAGGCGATTGCCTATACGCTGATGGTGAGAAAATTAGCCAATGATATCGTATTGGTGGATCTGAATGAGGACCGGGCCCAGGGCGCTGCTTTGGATATTGCCCAGGGAACCGGATTCTTTAAGCAGGTCTGGGTGCGCAAGGGAGATTACAGCGAATGCGCAGATGCTCAGCTGATTATTATCACAGCAGGAATCGCACGCAAGCCCGGTCAGACTCGTCTGGATCTGGCGAAGACCAACGTATCTATCATAAAGAGCATTACCAGGAGCATCATGGAATATGCCAAAGAGCCTATGATTCTTGTAGTATCCAATCCCGCCGATGTACTTACGGCGGCTGTGCGGGAGGAATCGGGTCTTCCGGCTTCCCGCGTGATCGGAAGTGGGACTTCTCTGGATACTGCCCGTCTCCGTTATTTTATCAGCAAGGCTTTGAATGTGAATATAGAAGATGTGGATGCCTATATCCTGGGAGAGCATGGTGATTCCCAGGTACCCATCTGGAGCGCAGCCAATATTGCCGGGATTCCGGTGGATGAATATACTCAGCAGGTAGGTACCCGGTTGGATAAGGAGGATATCGCAAAGCGGACCAGAGAGGGCGGCGCAGAGATTATCCAGATGAAGGGGGCAACCTTCTATGGAGTTGCTATGGCTGTTTCCAATATTGTAGAGGGAATCGTAAAGGATGAGAATGCCATCCTTCCGGTGGCACACGTGTTGGGGGAAGAATACGGAGATTGGGCCGGCGTAGCCATTTCCCTTCCCTGTGTCGTCAATTGGGACGGGGTGCAGAGGACCATGCGCTTGCCCATGAATGAGCAGGAGCATGCGGCCATGAACGTATCCGTTCAGACCTTGAGGGAGTTCCAGCAGCAGGTTATCTGAAGTTGATACAGAAAAAGACTGACAAATGGCAGTAGAGTCATGGACGGCTGCCTTTGTCAGTCTTTTTTTTGAGTTTCTTCTTGACAGAAACAAGACCAGGTGCTATTCTTGGAATGAAAAATCCGACTAATTTAGTCGGATTTCCATCCACAGGAAGGGGGGAGGGAGATGAAACTCTCAACCAAGGGCAGATATGGACTTCGCGCCCTGATTGATTTGGCTGTACATGAGGAGGAGGATACGGTTTCCATCCAGAGCATCTCGGAACGCCAGGATATCTCGGAAAGCTACCTGGAGCAGCTGGTTCGTCTGCTGAAGAAGGCGGGTTTGGTGGTCAGCGTGCGAGGTGCAGGAGGGGGATACCGACTGGCCAGACCCGCTGCAGAGATTTCCGTAGGAGACATTCTCAGGGCTTTGGAGGGGGATCTTCAAGCGGTAGCCTGTTCTGCCTATGGGGAATACGGGGAACAGCCCTGCGAGGGAGCTGACTGCTGTGTGACCAAGCTGGTATGGAAGAGGATTAATGACGCGATTACCCAGACCGTGGATTCTATTATGCTGGAGGAGCTGGTCAGCAAGAGCAGACAAGTGTTGGATGAGAAGGGCGAAGAGCCGGTTCAAAGATGTGGCAATTAGCCCCACAGAACCGTTAGATTAAATTTAAGGAAAGAGGAGATATCAACTATGATTTACCTGGATAATGCAGCAACGACAAAGACAGCACCGGAGGTAGTGGAGGCCATGCTTCCTTATTTTTCCGAATTGTATGGGAATCCTTCCAGCATTTACTCCATTGCAGGCAAGAGCAAGGAGGCCATCACCCAGGGGAGAGAAGCCATTGCCAAGGCTTTGGGAGCTGCGCCGGAGGAGATTTATTTTACAGCCGGAGGCAGCGAGGCAGATAACTGGGCCTTGAAGGCTACCTTTGAAGCTTATAAGGCCAAGGGCAATCACATCATTACCACCAAGATCGAGCATCATGCGGTCCTCCATACCTGCCAATACCTGGAGAAGGAGAGGGGGGCCAGGGTTACCTACCTGGATGTGGATGAGAATGGATTGGTGAAGCTGGATCAGCTGGAGGCGGCTATCTCTCCGGAGACCATCCTGATCTCCATCATGTTTGCCAACAATGAGATTGGGACGATTCAGCCTATCCAGGAGATCGGAAGAATTGCCAAGGAGCATGGGGTCCTCTTCCATACCGATGCCGTTCAGGCCTTCGGCCAGCTGCCCATTTCCGTGGATGAATGCAAGATTGACATGCTCAGCTCCAGCGGCCATAAGATCAACGGCCCCAAGGGAATTGGTTTTCTCTATATTCGCAAGGGGGTGAAGATCCGTTCCTTTGTCCATGGCGGTGCCCAGGAGAGGAAGCGCCGGGCGGGAACAGAGAACGTTCCTGGGATTGTAGGCTACGGTGTAGCGACCCAACGAGCCATTGAAACCATGAAGGAGAGGACAGACAAGGAGATTGCCCTGCGGGATTATATGATTGATCGGATTGGCAAGGAGATTCCCAATTGTAAGCTGAATGGTCATCCCACCTTGCGTCTTCCCAATAATGTGAACTTCAGTTTCGAGTTCATAGAGGGAGAATCCCTGCTGATTATGCTGGATATGGAGGGGATCTGTGCTTCCAGCGGCTCTGCCTGCACCTCCGGATCCCTGGATCCCTCTCATGTTCTGCTGGCTATTGGTCTGCCCCATGAGATTGCTCACGGATCCCTTCGGCTGACCCTGTCGGAGGAGATCAGCAAGGAGGATATCGATTTCACCGTAGATAAGATTAAGGAGATTGTAAGCCGTCTTCGCTCCATGTCTCCTCTTTATGAGGATTATAAGGCAGGCAAGAAGAAGGCCTTGATTCAGTGAATTTTGCCAAAAGCTGACGATGAAAGTGGAGGAAAGGAATTATGTATAGCGAAAAGGTAATGGATCATTTTCAGAATCCCAGGAATGTAGGGGAGATTGAAAATGCCAGTGGAGTGGGAACTGTAGGAAATGCCAAGTGCGGCGATATTATGCGGATGTATCTGGATATTGATGACAATGGGATTATCCGGGATTGTAAGTTCAAGACCTTTGGCTGCGGCGCAGCCGTGGCAACCAGCAGTATGGCGACAGAGCTGGTGAAGGGAAAGACCATCCAGCAGGCCTTGGAGGTGACCAACCAGGCGGTGATGGAGGCCTTGGACGGCCTGCCCCCGGTGAAGGTGCATTGCTCGCTCCTGGCTGAGGAGGCAATTCATGCGGCTCTTTGGGATTATGCTGAGAAGCATCATATCCAGATTGAGGGCCTGAAGAAGCCTAAGTCGGATATCAGTGAGGGAGAGGAAGAGGAAGAATATTGATATGACCCGGGGGAAAGTAGTCGTCGGTATGTCTGGCGGGGTGGATTCCTCCGTGGCCGCCTGGCTCCTGCAGCAGCAGGGCTATGAGGTGGTGGGGGTGACCATGCAGATCTGGCAGGATCAGGATGAATTCACCCAGGAGGCTGAGGGAGGCTGCTGCGGCCTGTCGGCGGTGGAGGATGCCCGGCGGGTGGCCCAGGTTCTGGGAATTCCTTATTATGTCATGAATTTCAAGGAGGAATTCCGCAGGCAGGTGATGGATTATTTCGCAGAGGAGTATCTAAAGGGGAGGACCCCTAATCCCTGTATCGCCTGTAATCGGAAGATTAAGTGGGAGTCCCTCCTCCGCCGCAGTCTGGCCATCGGTGCGGATTACATTGCCACTGGTCATTATGCCAGAATTTGCAGGAGAGACAACGGACGTTATGCTATCTGTGCCTCAGCTGCCGCCGAGAAGGATCAGACCTATGCCCTCTACAGCCTGACCCAGGAACAGCTGGCCCATACCCTGATGCCGGTAGGGGATTATACCAAGCCCCAGATTCGGGAAATGGCGGAAAAGGCCGGATTGCCCGTGGCTTTCAAGCATGACAGCCAGGAGATTTGCTTTGTGCCGGATAAGGATTATGCGGCATTTATAGAAAAATATACCGGAAGGGTGGTTCCTGAGGGGAATTTTGTCAGCTCCGAGGGCAAGATTTTGGGGCGCCATCGGGGCATTACCCATTATACCATTGGCCAGAGAAGGGGCCTGGGGCTCCCTATGGGGAGAAGGATCTTTGTCAAGGAGATTCGGCCGGAGACCAACGAGGTAGTGATTGGCGAGGGCCATGAGGTATTTTCCACCTGTCTGACCGCAGATCATATCACCTTTATGGGCATTCCGGATCTGCCCCTAGGGAGGGAGGAAAGCTTCCTTGCCAAGATCCGTTACGGGCACAAGGGGGCGGCCTGCAGGATTCGCAGGACAGGGCTGGATCAGATCCGCTGCATCTTTGATGAGCCGGTTCGGGCGGTGACTCCGGGACAGGCTTTGGTATTCTACCAGGATGGCTGCGTGGCGGGAGGAGGGACGATTCAATGCTAGCAGACTGCCATATGCATACTTGTTTTTCCGAGGACAGCGACAGTCCGGTGGAGGCCATGATAGATCAGGCAATTCACCTGGGCATGGAGAGAATCTGCATCACAGATCATTATGATATGGATTTTCCCAAGGGGGAGTTTCAGCTGGATACGGAGGCCTATCGGGAGAGAATAGAGGAATTAAGGGAAAGGTACCGGGGACGCCTGGAGATTGGTCTGGGGGTGGAGCTGGGTCTGCAGCCCCATTTGACGGGTCGGATTCAGGCCTATGTTCGCCGCTACCCTTATGATTTTGTGATCGGTTCTGTACATCTCCTGGAGGGGAAGGATCCCTACAATCGCCAGGACTTTGACCTGTCTGACCAGGAACTCTATGAGAGATATTTCGCCTGCACCCTGGAGAATATCCGGAGCACGGAGGGCTTTCATACCCTGGGACATCTGGATTATGTGGTGAGATATGGCTATAGTCGGGAGAGAGAATATTCCTATAATAAGTATGCCGAATGGATTGATCCCATCCTGCGGGAGTTGATTCATAAGGGAATCGCCCTGGAGGTCAATTCCGGGGGACTCAAGTATGGCCTGGGATTCCCCAATCCCCATCCGGATATTCTCAGACGCTACCGTCAGCTGGGGGGAGAGATGGTGACAGTGGGATCGGATGCCCACCGTCCGGAGCAGGTAGGATATGGCTTTGATACCCTGTCCGGCCTGCTTCGGGAGGTGGGATTTGGCTATGTTACCCTTTTCCGGGAGGGGAAGCCGGAATATGTGAAAATCTAAATAACCAGACCCGGGAGGCAATTGTTTTGACAGGCAGGTGCTCGCAGACTTTGCTATATTTTTGACCTGGATTTGGTGCCGGTCCTTTGGTGCAATTCTTTTTTGGAAATAAGGGCTTGAATTTTCCGGAGTAATTTTGTAGAATAAAGGGCGTATTGGTGTTTGTCCAACATTCAATTCTATCAATCACTTTTAGGAGGAATTAAAAACATGGCAGTAAGAGTAGCAATCAATGGTTTTGGCCGTATCGGTCGTCTGGCTTTCAGACAGATGTTCGGTGCGGAAGGTTACGAAGTAGTAGCAATCAATGATTTGACTTCCCCTAAGATGCTGGCACATTTGCTGAAATATGATTCTTCACAGGGCAAGTATGCACTGGCTGATACCGTTACCTCTGATGAAGAAGCTGGTACCATCACGGTTGATGGCAAGACCATCAAGATCTACAAAGAGGCTGACGCTTCCAATCTTCCCTGGGGAGAGCTGAAGGTAGACGTGGTTCTGGAGTGTACCGGATTCTATACCTCCAAGGCTAAGGCAGAAGCTCATATTAAGGCAGGAGCAAGAAAGGTAGTTATCTCTGCACCGGCTGGCAATGATCTTCCGACTATCGTATACAATGTAAACCATGAGACTCTGAAGCCTGAAGATACCGTTATCTCCGCAGCTTCCTGCACTACCAACTGTCTGGCACCCATGGCCAAGGCTCTGAACGAGCTGGCACCCATCAAGTCCGGCATCATGGTAACCATTCATGCCTATACCGGCGATCAGATGACTCTGGATGGTCCTCAGAGAAAGGGCGATCTGAGAAGATCTCGTGCAGCTGCTGTGAATATCGTTCCCAACAGCACCGGAGCAGCTAAGGCCATTGGTCTGGTTATTCCGGAACTGAACGGCAAGCTCATCGGAGCTGCTCAGCGTGTACCTACCCCTACCGGTTCTACCACTATCCTGACTGCAGTAGTAGAGGGCAGTGTTACGGTAGATGAGATCAATGCCAAGATGAAGGCTTCTACTACAGAGTCCTATGGCTACAATACCGATGAGATCGTATCCTCTGATATCGTTGGTATGAAGTACGGCTCTCTGTTTGATGCAACCCAGACCATGGTTCTGCCGCTGGATAACGGAACTACAGAGGTACAGGTTGTTTCTTGGTATGACAATGAGAACTCTTATACCAGCCAGATGGTTCGCACCATCAAATACTTCTCTGAGTTGAAGTAAACCCCCATGGCGGCGGTTGCCGCCTCCACCACGCATGAAAGACAGCTGCTCCGCACTTCGTGCTCCCGCAGCTGCCGGATCGGCAGCTATCATAGAGGAAAGCCAGCCCCTGCGCACTTATGTGCTTAGGCAGCTGTGTGCTTTCAAGGTGAACCCCAGGGGTCCGGTCTGTGTGGACCGGACCCCTGTTTTCCGTAGATGTATCTTAATGATCGAAGAAAGAGGAACCTATGCTTAATAAGAAAACGGTTGATGATATTCATGTAAAGGGAAAGAGAGTCCTGGTACGCTGTGATTTCAATGTTCCCCTGAAGGATGGCAAGATCACGGACGAGAATCGTCTGGTGGCTGCTTTGCCTACCATCAAGAAGCTGGTAGGGGATGGGGGTAAGGTTATTCTGTGCTCTCATCTGGGCAAACCCAAGGGAGAGCCGAAGCCGGAGCTGTCTCTGGCACCGGTGGCTTTGCGTCTGAGTGAGCTTCTGGGCCAGAAGGTGACCTTTGCAGCGGATCCTGAGGTGGTAGGTCCTAATGCCAAGGCTGCTGTGGAGGCGATGAAGGATGGAGATATCGTTCTTCTGGAGAATACCCGTTATCGCGCAGAGGAAACCAAGAATGGAGAAGCCTTTTCCAAGGATCTGGCCTCTCTGTGCGATATATTTGTCAATGATGCCTTTGGAACCGCTCACCGAGCTCACTGCTCCAATGTGGGTGTGACCCAGTATGTAGATACCGCCGTAGTGGGCTATCTGATGGAGAAGGAGATTGCCTTCCTGGGCAATGCTGTTGAGAATCCGGTACGTCCCTTTGTGGCTATCCTGGGAGGCGCCAAGGTTGCTGACAAGCTGAATGTGATTTCCAACCTGCTGGAGAAATGTGACACCTTGATCATCGGCGGTGGTATGGCTTACACCTTCCTGAAGGCTCAGGGCAAGGAGATTGGCAAGTCTCTGGTAGATGACAGCAAGATTGACTATTGCAAGGAAATGATGGAGAAGGCAGAGAAGCTGGGCAAGAAGCTCCTGCTGCCGGTGGATACTACCGTTGCTGCGGAATTCCCCAATCCGATTGATGCTCCCATTGATGTGAAGGTGGTATCTGCGGAGGAGATTCCGGCAGATATGGAAGGCATGGATATCGGAACCAAGACAGCAGAGCTGTATGCCGAGGCGGTAAAGACTGCCAAGACGGTTGTATGGAACGGGCCCATGGGTGTATTTGAGAATCCTACCTTGGCAGCCGGAACTATTGCTGTGGCCAAGGCTCTGGCAGAGACAGACGCTACCACCATCATCGGCGGCGGTGACTCTGCGGCAGCTGTCAACCAGCTGGGCTTCGGAGACAAGATGACCCATATCTCCACCGGCGGCGGCGCTTCTCTGGAGTTCCTGGAGGGCAAAGAGCTTCCGGGCGTAGCAGCAGCCAACGACAAGTAAACCCCACGGCGGCCTGGCGTTGCCGTCACAAGGAAGGAAAGCCAGCTGCTGAGCCCAGGGTGCTCCCGCAGCTGCGTCAGCTCCTCCGGGGACTGACGTCGGGTTACAAGCTTGTCCGTTTGGACATCCCTGGTCCGGGGTTTCCGATAGAAGAGAGGAAAAGAACATGGCAAGAAGGAAGATTATCGCAGGTAACTGGAAGATGAATATGACCCCCAGTGAGGCAGTGGCTCTGGTAGAGACCTTGAAGCCCCTGGTGGCGACAGAGGAAGCCGATGTGGTATTCGGTGTTCCGGCGATTGACATTGTTCCTGTTGTAGAGGCCTGCAAGGGAAGCAACATTGCTGTCGCAGCGGAGAATATGTATTTTGAGGAAAAAGGCGCTTATACCGGAGAGATCTCACCGGCTATGCTGGTAGACGCAGGAGTAAAGTACGTGATCCTGGGTCATTCCGAGAGAAGAGACTATTTCCATGAGACCAGCGAGGATGTGAACAAGAAGGTGCTGAAGGCCTTTGAGCATGGCTTGATTCCCATCATGTGCTGCGGAGAGTCTCTGGAGCAAAGAGAGCAGGGCATTACCATGGACTGGATTCGCCAGCAGGTTAAGGTGGGCTTCCAGAACGTGACTGCTGATCAGGCCAAGACCGCAGTCATTGCCTATGAGCCTATCTGGGCGATCGGAACCGGCAAGACCGCTACCAGCCAGCAGGCAGAGGAGGTATGTAAGGCTATCCGCGATTGCATCGCTGAGATCTATGATACCGATACCGCAGAGGCCATCCGTATCCAATATGGCGGATCTGTCAATGCAGGCAATGCAGCCGAGCTCTTTGCCATGGCAGACATCGATGGCGGCCTGGTAGGCGGCGCGTCTCTCAAGCCGGACTTCGGTAAGATTGTAAATTATAAGTAACCCCCCTGCTGCCGGAAGGCAGCGCCATAGATGAGGTAAGGCATCCAGAAACACCATGATTTTCGGCTCTATCTGCCGGATGGAATTGTGTTTCTGGATGCCTTCCTTTTGCTTGTGGGGGAAAGGGCTTTTTCCAATGTTTAAATTTATGTTAACTTTTCGAAATTTTTTGGACTTTTCTTTTACTTTGTGAGAGAATAGGGGCGTTGAAGCGGTTTCAACGGCTTTAGAGGTACGAGGAGATGGAAGAATGAGTGCACAGGGGAAAAAGAAGACAAAATGGATTATCCTGATTATTATTGCTGTCCTGCTGGTGGCAGCCATAGGGATTTATATGTATCTGGCCTGGCAGAGGAAGGATACCTTCTTCCAGGGAACAGTGATCAATGGCCAGGATTATAGCGGAATGACAGTAGCTCAGGCGGAGGACCAGATGGAGAAGGAGACGGAGGCCTATCAGCTAACCTTGACCTTCCGCCAGGATAAGACGGAGACCCTGACAGCGGAGCAATTAGGTTATTCCTATGTCTCGAAGGGGGGTTTTCAGGAGATCAAGGACAGGCAGATGCCTATTCTCTGGATTACCGGGTATTTTCAGAAACATAACGCTACAGTGACCAGTGAGATTGCCATTGATGAGGACAAGCTGAAGGACAGTCTGGAGGATTTGGAAGAGCTGCAGGCCGATCAGATGGTGGCGCCCGCGGATGCCTGCCTGGTATGGTCGGATATGAGCTTTACCATTCAAAAGGAGGAAGAGGGAACTACGATTGACGAGGACAAGCTCTTTCAGGCCGTTAGGGAAGCTGTAGAGGCGGGCGAAGAAGAGCTGGATCTGGAGGAGGCGGAGGTATATGAGAATCCGTCTGTGACCAGCCAGGATGCTCAGCTGAATCAGCAGCTGAAGGAGCTGAACCAGCTGGTAGGCAGCAGCATTACCTATACCCTGCCCTCTGGCAGCCAGGTATTGGATGGCAATACCCTCAAGGGTTGGCTGGTTCAGGATGATCAGGGAAATTATAAGAAGGACGAGGAGCAGTGGAATCAGCAGATTCGCCAATATGTGGCAGCTATGGCGGAGACGGTGGATACCTTGCACAAGGATCAGAGCTTCCAGACTACAGGGGCAGGGACGGTGACGGTACCCAATGATGTCTTTGGCTGGCAGATCGACCAGGAGGCGGAGATCAGCCAATTGACCACAGAGCTGCAGCAGGGAACCGTAACGACCCGGGAGCCGGTATATGCCAGCCGAGCAGTTTCTACGGAGAATAACGGAATCGGGACTACCTATGTGGAGATCGACCTAAGCCGACAGCACATGTGGGTATATGACAATGGAACCCTTCGTCTGGAAACGGATATCGTGTCCGGCAAGATGACCCATGACCGATATACACCGGCCGGCATCTATCAGGTCTACAACAAGGAAACCTCCCGATACCTGCGGGGACCCCAAAGGGCGGATGGCAGCTACGAGTGGAATGCCTATGTGGACTACTGGATGCCCTTCAATGGTGCCATCGGAATGCATGATGCTTATTGGCAGGCCGGAAGATTCGGGGGCACCTATTATATGACCGGAGGTTCCAGAGGCTGCATCAATATGCCCGCTGACAAGGCGGAAGAGCTCTACGGCTGGATTGCCGTGGGAACCCCTGTCATCACTTATTATTCCCAGGAAATGCAATTTATTGATTAAGAGTATAGATTAAGAGCAAGTGTCCAGCCCCCTTTTTGGAGTCTGGACACTTGCTTTTTGTTAAGTTCTCAGCCGACCTAGACACTATATGTTGAGGTAAAAGTAAAAAAACAACAATATTTTCGAAATTATCTTGACATACTTATAATCGCTGGTTACAATATAGGATGTAAACAAATGAAAGGAAGGCTGGTACTATGTCAATATTTAGCGAAAGAATTTCCGAGTTGATGAAACGTTATAGGCTCACCCAGAAAGAATTAGCTGTGAAGGCGGGTGTTACCGAGTCAGCAATGTCATACTATGTCAAAGGAGAGCGAACACCGAGAAGTGATGTTTTGACAAGAATAGCGAAGGCACTGAATACAACAACCGATTATCTGCTCGGCACTATTTCCGAGTCTTCTCCATATCTTAACCAGAACGAATTGCAATATTTGCAGCGCAATCTTGGTAAATTGGATCAGGTGCAATTAAAGAAGGCGGAGAAGATACTTAAAGCAGCGTTTGATGATATTTTTGACGATGAGGATGAGGAGTGATAGCGTTGTCGAGCAATATTAAACCCGATTTTGCAGGTTCCTATTTAAAAGCAAATGAAATGTTGGTGAAATCATCGGTAATCAGTAATCAATACCTTTCCGTTTTCATCGAAAGCTTTAGTGAGGGAGCAGACACCCATCGTTTGCCGTTCCTACAAGAAGGCAAAAAAGTATGGCGTGGAAATGACGGATTTTGGCAGTGAATCCGCAATCATTATGCGACTGCAAGGAAAATCCATCATCTTTTATGATGAAACAAAGCCCGAAACGCACACCCGCTTTTCCATTCTGCACGAATTGGGACACGAAGTAAACAGACATGATTTTACAAAGAAAGACGACGAAACCTACCACAGGTATGAGGTAGAAACAAATTATTTTGCTGCGCAGTTGCTTATGCCGGAACAGCTTATAAGGGAATTACAGCGCAGAGGCGTCTGCATAACTCGGTATTTTTTGCAATCCACCTTTGGAGTATCGGAGCAAGCTGCAGGTAAACGGTTAGATACATTGGCAAGGACGAACGTAGAATGGCGCTCAAGAGCCGAGAAGGAATTTGACGATATCATCCTGCTTCGACATGCAGATTTTCTAAATGAAATTTGCCCTATCTGTAACGCTTACGATTTTGAGGACGAGTATGCTCGTCAGCAGGAACGCAACGGTTGGTATTGATAGAGACAAACGCATTACATAGAAAGTAGGTGATGCCTATGATTGATTGTGAAAAGGAAAGAAAAGCACCTTGCAGATTGTTGCGACCAATCTGCAAAGCGCCTGTCTCCGAATAATGCTATTCGATTTGTGCTCTGTCCATCGT
>CAVJHW010000033.1:0-8124 GCA_963649395.1 Coriobacteriaceae bacterium
GGAGGAGGTGACCTTGATCGCTGTCAGCAAGACCAAGCCGGTGGAAATGATCCGCGAGGTCTATGACCTAAACCAACGGGATTTCGGTGAGAATAAGGTACAGGAATTGACCGGAAAGTACCCTGTATTGCCCTCTGATATCCGCTGGCACCTCATTGGCCATCTGCAGCATAATAAGGTAAAGTATATCGCTGATAAGGTTTGCCTGATTCATTCTGTGGACTCCCTGCGGTTGGCGGAAACCATCAGTAAGGAAGCTTGCAAGCATAATTGTACCATTCCCGTCCTGGTGGAGGTCAACGTAGCAGAGGAGGAGAGTAAGTTCGGAGTGAAAGTGGGAGAGACCCCATCTTTGGTAGAAGCCATTGCCCAACTCCCCGGAATCGCCCTTAAGGGGCTGATGACCATCGCTCCCTATGTAGCAGATCCGGAGGAAAATCGACCTGTTTTTCGGAAATTAAGGGAATTAAGTGTTGACATTGCAAGGAAAAACATTAATAATGTTACTATGAGTGTTTTGAGCATGGGTATGACCAATGACTATGAAGTTGCCATAGAAGAGGGTGCCACTATGGTTCGAGTAGGGACCGGCATCTTTGGTGAGCGTGACTATAACATTCAGGAATAAGGATTCGCCCGAGAGGGCAATCACCAATCTAATTTTAGGAGATGAATCATGGGTTTTTTTGATAAGGTTTTGGATACCCTCCGTTTAAATGACAATTACGATGAGGATGATGCATTTTTGGATGAAGAAGATCTGGAAGAGGAGGAGGAACTCCCCAGAACCAAGAATCGCTTTTTCAAGAAAATGTCTGAAGATGATTCTTTGGAAGAAGAGGATTATACTCCTCCCCGGCGACAGGCCATGAAAGCCCCCAAGCCCCAGAGAACTGCCGGATCCAAAGTTACCCCTATGCGCCGGAAGTCCTCCGGCAGCAACATGGAGGTCTGCGTGATCAAGCCTTCCTCCATGGAGGAAACCCGAGAGATCGCAGACACCCTGCTGGTTGGCTGTACCGTTGTATTGAACTTGGAGGGCATTGACGTGGAAGTAGCGCAGAGAATCATTGACTTCTCTTCCGGCGCCTGCTATGCCATTCAGGGAAGCCTGCAGAAGGTATCCAGCTATATTTTCATTCTTACTCCTTCTAGTGTGGAGATTTCCGGTGACATCCAGGATCTCCTCAATGGAACCGTTCACTCTATTGCCTCAGATTTCTGATGAAACCTGGTCTCGAATGTATAAGGGCAGACAGGGATATCAGGGAGGGATAAGGAGATGAATCAGCTTTGTGTAGAAAAGAAGCAGGAGGAGATTGATTTTTCTTACCAGATCATATGGGCAAGGGATTTCAAGGCTCTTCCCCAACAGATGGAGCTCCTGAAGCTTCCCTGCAAAAAGATCTGTATCGTAACGGACAGCACGGTAGCTGACCTTTATGCCGGTCAGGTAAGGGATGCCTTGTCAAGCTTGGGGAAGACTATATTTACCTATATTTTCCCGGCTGGAGAGGCCAATAAGAATCTTTCTACCGTGCAAGATCTCTACTGTTTCCTGATTGAAAATCATTTTGAGCGCAAGGATCTGCTGGTAGCCTTGGGAGGCGGTGTCACCGGTGACTTGACTGGCTTTGCAGCAGCAACCTATCTGCGAGGCATTGATTTTATACAGATTCCCACCACCTTGCTGGCTCAGGTAGACAGCAGTGTGGGGGGCAAAACCGGTGTGGATTTTGACCAATACAAGAATATGGTAGGGGCCTTCTATCAACCCCGGCTAGTTTATATGAACATGACCACCTTGCTGACTCTGCCGGAAGACCAATTCGCCTCCGGTATGGGAGAGGTGTTGAAAACCAGCTATATCCGAAGTAAGGAACTCTATCAATGGATTCAGACCCATACCGACGAGATTCTATCTCGATCTGCAGAAGCTATGGAGCATCTGGTCAATGCCTGCTGTAGGATCAAGGCCTCCGTGGTGGAAGAGGATCCTAAGGAACAGGGGCTGCGTGCCATCCTGAATTTTGGCCACACTCTGGGACATGCCGTGGAAAAGCTGGCCGATTTTAGCCTGCCTCACGGTCAATGTGTGGCTGTCGGAATGATAGGAGCCGCCTACCTTTCCCTGAAGAGATCTTATCTCTCTGAAGAGGAATATGCCCGGATTCGTGAGCTGAATCGCTGCTTCGGACTTCCCCTTACCATCTCCGGCATGAGGGCAGAGGATATTTTGCAAGCCACCAAATCAGACAAGAAGATGGAGCAGGGACATATCAAGTTTATTCTGCTGAAGGAAATGGGACATGCCATGATTGATTTCTCCGTGAGCGATCCGGATCTAATGGATGCCATTTCCGTCATTCGTGAGGACACATTATGAAGAAGAAATACGGCCTTGGGGTTCTGCTGACCCTGGCCGCCTGCATTGGGCTGGATCAGCTGACAAAATATCTAGCCGTATACTTTCTGAAGGGCAAAGAGGCCATCGTCCTGATTCCAGGTTGCTTGCAATTGCAATATTTGGAGAATCGAGGAGCGGCCTTTGGGATTTTACAGAATAAGCAGTGGGTTTTCTGGATCCTCACTGCTGTTTTCTTATTTATTGCCCTGTTATTCTATCGGAGGGTACCGAAGAATCGCCATTACCTTCCCCTGATCCTGACAGTAGATGTCTTGGTGGCCGGAGCCATCGGCAATTTTATCGATCGGATCAGCCAGAAGTATGTCGTGGACTTTATTTATTTTTCTCTGATCGACTTTCCCATCTTCAATGTGGCAGATATCTACGTGACCTTGTCTGTGATTGCCCTGATCCTCTTGATCTTCTTCCACTACAAGGAAGAGGATTTTAGTTTTCTCAAGAGGTCATAGGCTCATGGATGTTGTTCACTTTCACATCTCTGCGGAGGAGACCGATCAGCGGGTAGATACCTATCTGGCAGGAGAGCTGCAGACCCTGTCTCGCTCCTACCTGCAGAAGATATTGAAAAATGGTGGTGTTCTGGTGAATGGCAAGGCTATCAAGGCCAACTATCGCATCCGGGAAGAGGATGAGATCCAGCTTACCATTCCCCCGGAGCAAGAGCCTGACATCCTTCCGGAGAATATTCCCTTGGATATTCTATATGAAGACCAGCAGCTTTTGGTGATTAACAAGCCAAAGGACATGGTGGTACATCCGGCAGCCGGCCACTATCAGCATACCCTGGTCAATGCCCTCATGTATCACTGCCAAGGGCATCTGTCCGGCATTAATGGGGTTCTGCGTCCCGGCATTGTGCATCGAATCGACAAGGATACTACCGGTGCATTGGTGGTTTGCAAAACCGACCTGGCTCATCAAAGTCTGGCTGCCCAGCTGGCAGTACATAGCATCACCCGAAGGTACCGAGCCATCGTCCATGGAGCCCTGGAGGAGGATAGCTATACTTTTGTATCTACCATCGGACGTCATCCCACAGAGCGGAAGAAAATGGCTGCCAATGTAAAGAATGGCAAACCGGCTGTCACCCATGTCCGGGTGCTGGAGCGTTTGAAAGGATTCACTTATATCGAATGTCGACTGGAGACCGGAAGAACCCATCAGATTCGAGTACATTTGGCCCAGGCCGGACATCCTCTGCTGGGAGATAGGCTGTATGGACCCAGAAAATGCCCCTTTTCCCATCTGGAGGGGCAGACTTTGCATGCCATGGTTCTGGGCTTTGACCATCCCACGGAGAAGAAATATATGGAATTCACAGCCCCTCTACCGGATTATTTTGAAAAATTATTAAAGAGACTTGGTTAATTCATCCATGCCTGTACAATTTCCAGGGATTGTATTATAATAACGATAGGGATTTTGCATCGTAACAGATCCGGATATCGTATCTAAGGAGGTAAGTTCTATGAATACAATTATAACCATTGGACGTCAATACGGAAGCGCAGGCCGCCATATTGGACAGGAGCTGGCCAAGCAGCTGAATATTCCCTTCTATAACAAGGAATTGCTGGAACGGGCTGCGAAAGACAGTGGATTCTGCAAGGAGGTTTTCGAGAATCATGACGAGAAGCCAACCAACAGTTTCCTTTATTCTCTGGTGATGGACACTTATTCCTTCGGCTATTCTTCCAATGTGCTATCCGATATGCCCCTGAATCAAAAGGTATTTCTGGCTCAATTTGACAGCATCAAGAAACTGGCTCAGGAAGGTCCCTGCGTCATCATCGGAAGATGTGCAGATTATGCTTTGGAGGAGTTTCCCAACTGCATCAGCATATTTATCCATGCGGACTTGAATATCCGAATCAAGAGAATCGCCAGATTATATAGTCTTACCGATGCCAAGGCAAAGGATCGCATTATTAAGGCGGACAAACAGCGTGCCAGCTACTATAACTATTATACCAGTAAAAAGTGGGGAGATGCCGACAGCTACAACTTCTCCTTCGACAGCGGTCTGTTGGGAGTGGATGGCACGGTAGAGATGATCAAGCATGCCATCGAACAAAGAGAGAAGGGCCATGTAAAGCCAATCTACGACTGTGCTCCCATTGAAGAATAGTATGAATAGTGTCGCCTTTACAGGAGAACCCCCCTCATGCAAAAGCCGGATGCAAGGAAGCGCTATACTCGTCAAATGATCAAGGAGGCTTTTTTAAGCCTTTTGAAAGAAAAACCCGTAAATAAGATCACGGTGAAGGAGCTGTGCGAGCTGGCTCAGCTCAATCGCGCGACCTTCTACGCCCACTACAAAGATTGCTTTGACCTGATGGAATCCATCGAAAATGAGTTATTAGCTGCCTTTGAAACTGCTCTGCAGGGCGTGAATCCTCTGGATGCGGAAACGCTGATTAAGGCTCTCTATCGTGTGGCAGATAAGAATAAGGAGGTTTGCCACACTCTGGTCTTTGGCAAGACGGATGCCCTTGTGATCCGACAGCTGATCCAACGGGCCAAGGCAGGAAGCATTGACCATTGGAAGACCAGCATGCCTCTCGCCACAGAGGCCGAACTGGAGATGCTTTATACCCATCTGTCCAATGGACTGATACATGTTGTAGTGGAAGAGTATGACAGATACAGCCGGGAAGATGTCATCCGCTTTGTAAGCAAAATTGTGAAGGTTACTCTTTCCGCCTTCTAATTTGTAATACATCAAAAACAGTCCCCCCTGACATGCGAACATGTCAGGGGGGAAGTGTTTCATTTACAGGTTAGAAAAGACCGGTGATCCTTCCGTCCTTATCTACATCAATGCGCTCAGCTGCCGGTCGCTTGGGCAGACCTGGCATGGTCATGATCTTTCCCGTCAAGGCTACAACAAAGCCCGCCCCAGCCGCGATCTTCAGATTCCGTACCGTTACCACAAAGTCTGTGGGAGCACCGGTCAGCTTCTCATTGTCCGTCAGACTATATTGGGTTTTGGCTACACAGATAGGATAATTTCCATATCCCAGAGCCTCCAGCTGAGCTGCCTGCTTTCTAGCCCCCGGGGTGAGTTCTACCCCTTTTCCGCCATAGATCTTTCTCACGATCTGATTCAGCTTGTCTTCAATGCCTCCCTCCAATTCATAGCAAAATTCGAAACCGGAATTGTCTTCCTCGCAGAGACGAACCACTTCCTCTGCCAGCTCTCGTCCTCCATCTCCGCCCTTGGCCCAGACCTGAGACAGTCTGACATTAACCCCATATTCCCTGCATCTTTGCTCTACCAAGGCAAGCTCTGCCGGAGTATCTGCCGGGAATTCATTGATGGCTACTACACAAGGCAAGTGGTAAATATTACGAATATTACTCACATGGCGCAGGAGATTAGGAAGCCCCTGTTCTAAGGCCTGCAGATTTTCCTGATTCAGATTCTCCTTGGCAACTCCGCCATGATGTTTCAAGGCACGAACGGTAGCCACAACCACCACCGCATTGGGGCGGAGCCCTGCCATACGGCACTTAATATCCAGGAACTTCTCTGCGCCCAGATCTGCTCCAAATCCTGCCTCTGTGACACAATAATCCCCCAGTTTCAAGGCCATTTTGGTGGCCATGACAGAATTGCAGCCATGGGCGATATTGGCAAAGGGACCTCCGTGAACAATCGTCGGCACATGTTCCAAAGTCTGCACCAGATTGGGCTTCAAAGCGTCCTTCAGCAGTGCACACATAGCCCCCTCCGCATGGAGATCTCCAGCCGTCACCGGTTTCTGCTCCTCTGGACTGCCAAAGGTGTAGCCAATCACCAGCCGAGCCAGTCTCGCCTTCAGATCCTCCAGATCCTCTGCCAGGCACAAAACCGCCATAACCTCCGAGGCAACGGTAATATCATATCCGTCCTCCCTGGGCATGCCCTTGGGCTGCTCGTTTAATCCGTCAATCACACTCCTGAGATGGCGATCATTCATATCCACACATCTTCTCCAGGTAATCTTCCTTGGATCAATCTGCAGCTCATTTCCCTGGAAAATATGATTGTCAATCATAGCCGCCAGCAGGTTGTTGGCTGCTCCTACAGCATGGAAATCTCCGGTAAAATGCAGGTTAATGTCCTCCATGGGAACAATCTGAGAATATCCTCCACCGGCTGCTCCGCCTTTCACTCCAAAGACAGGTCCAAGAGAAGGCTCCCGCAGAGCTGCTATGGCCTTCTTGCCTATCTTTCGCAAGGCATTGGTCAGACCGATCGTGGTAGTAGTCTTACCTTCCCCGGCAGGAGTAGGATTAATGGCAGTGACCAGAATCAACTTTCCATCGGGAGAATCCAGTTCCCGCAACAGCCTGTAGTCAATCTTGGCCTTATAATTTCCATATTGCTCCAGATATTCTTTCCCTATTCCTGCCCTTTGTGCAACCTCTGTGATTGGTTCCATGACACATTCCTGTGCAATCTCAATGTCGGACTTGTAATCCATATATTCTCTCCTTTCTGTCTTTAAAATTATTACTCCGCTGTTATTTGTTATTTAATGAAAGTATAGCAGTCTTTTGAGATTTTAGCAAGAGTAAGGAATAAGAGTCAAATATATCTGACTTTTAAAACAACTTATCCATAGAATTGGTCACATCATGGAGGCGTTCTTTGTTCAAATGGGTATAAATTTCCGTAGTATTCGTATGAGAATGTCCCAGAATCTCCTTTAACTCCATCAAGCCCGCCCCCTGGTCATACATCAAAGTGGCAGCACTGTGACGCAGCTTGTGAACAGAATATCCTTTCCCGGATAAGCCGGCGACCTTCAATTCCTTCTCGATAATTTTCTCAATGGCGCGACCGGTAAGCCTCTTTTTCATCCGCCTCGAAACAAAGAGAGCCTTTTCCTCCCGATCCAGGCCATAACCTGCCCGAATATCCAGCCATTCCCTTATGGCCGTTTTACTGGTTTTATTGAGATATCCGGTTCTTTCCTTATCTCCCTTGCCTATAATGGAGAAGGTATCCGTGGAATCATCAAAAGAATCAATATTCAGACTGCATAACTCCGAGAGACGCATTCCGGTGGTCAGGAATAAAATGGTGATACAATAATCCCTTTCCGGATTCTCCTGGTCTGCAGTGGCCATTAAAAGTCTTTGGGCGTCCTCCAGGGTAAGATATTTGGGGGCCCGTTCCGGCAATTTGGGTAATTTGATATAGAGAGCCGGATTCTCCGGATAATTCTGTTCATGGACAAGGTAGTCGTAGAAGGAGCGAAGTGCGGTTAGCTTGTCCTTCCGAGTCTTAACAGAATTACCCCTGGAAGCAACGAAAAAAATATAATCCGAGATGGTTTTGCGGGAAGCTGCACGGATCAGGGATGAGGGGATCCTTTTTATCTCGATTTCTTCATAGGATTCCTCCGGAAGTTTTTCCTGAATCATAATCAAATATCTCAGATAGCCCCGTATATTCACATAATACATATTGGCCGTCTTCAAGGAACGACCACCCATAACAACAATATATTTCAGATAGTTTTCCAATTCGGGACAGATATCCTCGTATTTGGGCAGATTCTTGTCACCGGAACGAATGTAGGTACTCATAGGCCTTTTTCTCCCTTCTTAGTTCATAAAGCGTGGACTTTACGAATAATTATATTTTAACAAAAAAGAGGGAATAAAACAAGCCCCTCTTTTTTGCATTCATTCTCTCACGGCTT
>CAVJHW010000033.1:8134-20087 GCA_963649395.1 Coriobacteriaceae bacterium
GGAATACAGAGATAAGAACCGGATTTGATAAAATCTCCTGAGATATGGTTAATCTCCCGGATCTCATCCATATAATCGTAAATATTTGCATACTCAGCCGTCATATGCTCCTGGGCGATGGACCAAAGGCTGTCGCCACCTTCGATCACAATGCTGGTATAATATTTATAGGCAGGTGCTGCCTGGAGGCTATCCGCATTGGCCGATCGCGCTGTAATACGGCATGCCACCACAATGATAAAGATTGCCAGAATTAGAATAAGTGACAAATACAGAGCATTCCTTCTTTTCTTCCACTTTTTCTCCAACATGAGTCCCCCTCTATACCTGTTCCGCTTTGACCTTAAAAACATTGGTTTGGGTGTCAAAACACCCAAACCTGTGGTTACACGGCATGTCGTGAGCTCAGGATTTTGACACTGTAACCAACATTTGTTCCGAACATCCCATCGGAACATGTGTTCTTGATACTGTCAGTATAGTACAAGATCACTCCCCTGTCAAGATTAAATTCGAACAAATGTTTCGAAAATATGTTTGCAATTTTCTTCTAAATATGGTATGATGTAGGGAAGAAATATTCACTATTAACGATGTCTGTAGGGAGGTATTACCCTGTTATGGAAAAAGGTCCTATCACTAAAAAGCAGCAACTAATTCTTGATTATATAAAGAAAGAAATCCTAGAGAAAGGTTTTCCGCCATCTGTGCGGGAGATCGGGGAGGCCGTTGGCTTGAAGTCTACTTCCTCTGTCCACGCTCATCTGGAGTCCTTAGAGAAGAATGGATATATAAGGAAAAATGCTTCCAAAACCCGGTCGATCGAGATTTTGGATGATGATTTTCAGGATATGCGTATGAGTCGTCTGGGTCTTGCAAGTTCCTCTTCTCTGCCATCCCCAGATCATGGATCGGGAACGCAGACAGAAGTTGCTCAGGTTCCTATCATCGGAAATGTAGCAGCAGGTCAGCCTCTTCTAGCAGTGGAACAGATTGAGTCCTATTTTCCCGTCCCTGTAGAAAGGCTTCCCAATGCCCAGACCTTTCTGCTACATGTGAAGGGTGATAGTATGATCAATGCAGGAATTCTAAATGGGGATTTTGTATTGGTGGAGCAAAAGAATACGGCACGAGATGGTGAGATGATTGTTGCCCTGGTGGGGGATTCTGCAACTGTTAAGACCTTTTACAGAGAAGATGGATATTACCGTTTGCAGCCGGAGAATGATTCCATGGATCCTATTCTGGTTCATGATGATCTGCGCATTCTCGGCAAGGTCATCGGTGTTTTCCGATTTATGAAGGGATGAGAGGTCACTCACCTTCCATAAAGGTCAAGGAAAGCCGATCACTCTTCCCCTAAGGAGAAGAGCCAACGGCTTTCTTTGACCTTTAAATGCTTTCTTAAATGTTTTCTTTCTTGATCAAGATACCATCTCTCCAGATTCTTTCCAGATCATAGAAGAGGCGATTTTCTTCATCAAACAAATGCAGCACCACATCACCATAGTCCATCAGGATCCAATTGGCACTTTGATATCCTTCTATATGGCGCGGGTTATATCCTGCTTTTCCCATAATTTCTTCTACATTGTCCGCCATTGCCTGCACCTGGTTGCGGTTGCTTCCACTGGCGATAATAAAATAATCAGCAATGACAGAGATTTTTCCGATATCCAGGATGCGAATGTCATTGGCCTTTTTTTCTTCTAGGCTCTGAATTGCCAATCGAGCCATAGCTTTTGCATCATTCATTAATTCCCCTCCTTTGCATATTCATCCATCCGTGTAACCACAGGTTTGGGTATTTTGACACCCCAACCATTCTTTCAGAGGTTCTTGTAATATTCGTAGGCTTCCAGGGTAGTCGGATCCATGGAAGCAGGATCGTCGCTGAGATAGGTAACCGTATCGGAGAGAATCTCCAGCATACAGGCATCCAGGTCTTCAAAGGCCAGTCTGCGGATTCGAGACAGATGGGGGGCCTTGTCCCGATTGGGTTCGATATAATCCGCAATATAGATCATCTTCTCCAACACCGTCATCCCCGCTTTTCCTGTGGTATGCCACCGGATCGATTCCAGAATCTCAGGGTCATGGATACCATAGGTATTCTCCGCCAGGTAGGCGCCTAGCTTAGCATGTAGAAGAAAGAGATGATTCCGTTCAAAATCACTGATCTGCACACCGGCCTCCTGGCAGAGAGTCAACTGCTTCTTGTGGGGAATGCATTTGGCGCAGTCATGAAGGAGTCCCGCATACAGCGCCTGCCGCAGGTCGGCACCGTGTGCCATGGCCATGCTTGCAGCCGTATACATGACCCCCAAGGTATGCTCATAGCGTTCCTCACTCAAAGCTCTTTTCAATCTATTTTGTATCTTCTTCAAATCTGCTTCCATGACATCTCATTCTTCCCTTTGCCGACATTCTTCCCTTTGCCGATATTCTTCAAATCCGCTTTCAGGCCATCTCATTCTTCCCTTTGCCGATAGATTTGATGCTTCTCAATATATTCCAGCACAGAATCCGGCAGGAAATAGCGAACGGTCCTTCCCTCCTGCAGCATCTGTCGTATATAATGAGAAGAAACATCCAGATTGGGAGTATTCAGCTTGCGTACATCTCCCTGGAATTCTTCTCTTCTCCTTGCAATCAGACCATCAAAGCTTTCCTCGCTCATCCAATCCCTGATGGCAACCACCAAATGACAAGCCTGCAGAATTCTTTGAGGCTCTCGCCATTGATCAAAATCCCGCAAGGCATCCGCACCAATGATAAAATAATATTCCGTATCCGGATTCTTGCTTCGCAAGTTCTCCAGGGTATGATAGGTATAGGTAAAGCCATTTTCCTGCATTTCCATCAAAGACAATTCAAAATGCGGATTCGATTCGATGGCCAATTGTACCATCTCTGCCCTTTCCCTATCTCCTGCCCTACCCTTCCGCTCTCGCTTATGGGGAGGATTCCCCGCAGGCATGAACAAAACCTTCTCCAATTGGTATTGCTCATAGGCAGCCTCCCCCAGGATTAAATGTCCTATGTGAATGGGATCAAAGGTTCCGCCCATGATACCGATTTTTCTTCTGTCTGTCGTCATTCTTCCACGAACCCCTTGATCCGCTTATTTGCAGAAAGCTGCATCTTATGCCACCGTTTCGATTTAGTCCGGGAATTTAATTTTTTTCTTTTCCCTTGTTGTTTCCTTGTATAGTATTATTTTTCTGCCGATGACCTGCACCACCTCTGAGTGGGTTCTTTCTGCAAGCACCTCAGCCAAATCTCTTGGTCTATCCAAACAATTCTGGTTGACATTAATCTTGATCAATTCTCTTGCCTCCAATGCCTCTGCCACAGATGTGGTAAGATCCGGCGTTATTCCGGACTTCCCAATCTGGAGGATGGAGTCTGTTCTTGAGACAATACTCTTTAGATAAGAGCGCTGTTTACTGGTCATGCTTATCTTTCATCTCCTTTCGCTGCCCACCGGGCAAAGAACTGCGCTTGGTTAGGGAACATATTCAAAGGCCAGTCCATACATGCGGACGGTATCGCCCTCCACTATGCCTGCTGCCTCCAGATCCCGGAGGATACCGGAATCGCTGAGGAATTTCTGGAAGAAGGCAAAGCCTTTTTCTGAATCCAGATTGGTATATCCCAGCATTTTTTCGATTTTCGGCCCCTCTACCAGAAAGATATGGGGATCCTCCGGATCCTGGCATACGGTATAGGGCAGATTTTCCCTGGCCAACATATCCTCTGGGGAGAATTCTCTTTCAAAGACCAATGTATCCTCCGGAAGCTGTCGCAGCTGGTCCTGTACATAGAACAACAGCTCTCGAATGCCCTTTCCTGTGGCGGCAGAAATAGGAAATACCCGGATTCCCTCCGGCTCAAAGGCCTCCTTCAGGCGCTGCAGATTGTCCTTCTCTCCTTCTGCTGTTTGAAGGGAATCTATCTTATTCGCCGCGATCACCTGAGGGCGGGCAGCAACAGAAGGATTATAAGCCTCCAGCTCCTGATTGATCTTGTGAACATCCTCCACCGGATCCCGTCCTTCTGTGGAGGCCGCATCCACCACATGAATCAGCATCCGTGTACGTTCAATATGGCGAAGAAATTCATGTCCCAATCCGGCTCCCTGGGAGGCTCCCTCGATCAATCCGGGAATATCCGCCAGAACGAATCCTCCTCCCTCCTCCAGATCTACCACCCCCAAATTGGGCTGCAGGGTAGTAAAATGATAGTTAGCAATCTTTGGCTGTGCATTGCTGACCCTTGACAGGAGAGTGGACTTTCCCACATTCGGAAAGCCTACCAGGCCCACATCTGCGATAACCTTTAATTCCAGCCGAATCTCCAGCTCCTGGGCAGGCTGACCGGGCTGGGCGTACTTGGGCACCTGCATGGTGGGGGTGGCATAATTCATATTTCCCTTGCCCCCTCGCCCGCCCTTAAGGACAATGACCCGGCTCTGGTCGCCGGACATATCTGCGATGACCTTGCCGCTTTGCTGATCCAGGATTACCGTTCCTTCCGGAACCTTCAGAATCACGTCTGCCCCGTCCTTGCCGTGGCAACGGCGCTTGCCGCCATTTTCCCCGTTTTGAGCAGCATATTTCCGACTGTGACGATACTCCGCAAGGGTATGCATTCCCTGATCTACCTGGAAGATCACATCACCACCCTTGCCGCCATCTCCTCCATCAGGACCACCTGCTGCCACAAACTTCTCCCGTCGGAAGCTGACATGGCCATCGCCTCCCCTGCCGGATTTTATGATAATCCTTGCTCTGTCTGCGAACATATATTTTCTCCGATCTGCTATGGGGTAAACTCCCATGGCGGCTAGTATACTGACCTCTTAATAAACAGGCAAACTTCCAAGTATCTGCAATCCGGGCTGCCGCCACAGGAAAGGAAAGGCGGAGCCATCACATCATCTGTAATAGCTCCGCCCGTTCCTTATTCTGCTGCAGGCAGTACAGAAACCTGCTTCTTGTCTCTTCCTTTTCTCTGGAATCTGACAACACCGTCTGCCTTTGCATACAGAGTATCATCCTTACCAATTCCAACGTTTTCGCCCGGATGGATTTTGGTTCCGCGCTGTCTGTAAAGGATATTACCAGCCTTTACGAACTGCCCGTCCGCTCTCTTGGCGCCCAAACGCTTGGATTCGGAATCACGTCCGTTCTTTGTGGAGCCAACTCCCTTTTTATGGGCGAAGAACTGAAGGTTCATCTTCAACATCTCTTACACCTCCTCAAAAATAAGATCCATATACTTCTGAATCGCTTCATCAGAATACATATTCGACATCCCCAGCTGCAAAGACCGCAACAAAAGCTCCGCCCCTGCACTGTGTTCTCCGGCAATCGATACCCTCAAGTAGGCATCTTCCTCGTTTACTTCCACTTGAATGGGATCCACAACCAGCTCTTCCAGGGAATTGATGGTATTCGTGGTCAAGGCTGAGATGGCAGCACAGATAATATCAGTGCCTTCTTCCCCATATCCGGAATGTCCAGAGACCTCAAAGCCGGTATATTGCCCCTTCTGATCCTGATAAAACTTTACCCTTGTCATACCTTCACCAGCTACTTAGGCGTTGATCTTGTCAATCTGTACCTTGGTATACTGCTGTCTATGACCGTTTTTCTTGTGGTATCCGGTTTTTCTCTTATACTTGTAAACAATGACTTTTCTTGCTTTTCCATTGGCAACAACGGATGCGGTTACGGTTGCTGCTGCAACATCGCTGCCAACCTTCAGAGCCTGGTCATCTCTTACTGCAAGTACCTGATCAAACGTAACAGTCTCGCCAGCTTCCATACCAAGCTTTTCCACTCTAATGATATCGCCTTCGGCTACTTTGTACTGTTTACCACCTGTTGCAATAATTGCGTACATATGGCACCTCCTATTATCATACTCGCCAGATTCGGTGGTTTCTGCAAACACTTCTACCTCTCTGTGCGGCACACTAAACCAGTTTATCATGCAATCCATTACTTGTCAATGACCTTATCTGGTCTCGGAAGGATTTTTTTTCCTTTCTCCTGGTCAGTTCCATGATGTGCAGGGGTGTAATATCCACCACTTTGGTTTGCACAGAATCCCTATCCACCAACTCCTGCATATATTCCTTCAGCTCCTTCTGCTGACGAGGATCGGACATATTAATAAAATCAATGAGAATAATGCCGGAGAGCTGGCGCAGACGGAGCTGCAGGGCAATCTCCTCCGCCGCCTCTCGATTGATCCGATAAAAAGTTTCCTGGGAATTCGTTTTGTCCATGCATTTGCCAGTATTAACATCTATGGCTACAAAGGCTTCTGTCTCCTGAATCACCAGGAAACCTCCTGAGGAAAGCCATACTCGCTCCTTGCTCAACTTGTCCACAAGCCCATAGAGATTGCACAGATGAGACAGGGGCAGGAGGGGATCCTGATAATATTCCAGGGATACCTGGCCCTCCGGATCATGCAGCAGCAAATATTGCTTCAACTCCTCATATACCTCCCCCTGGTCAGTAAGGATCCGCTGCAGGCTTTGGAAGGATTGATCGATCAGTTCCTGCACCCAGGGGCCCGGGGATCGATGAAGACAGCTGAAGCAGGTTCTGGCCTGGGCATAGCGGTAAATATGATTCATCTGCCGGGTAAGAGCTTCCAGCTCCTCCAGCAGATCCTCCTCCGGGGCTTCCCGGGCGTTAGTGCGCACCACAAGGCCAAAATCCGGACTGCGGCGGGACTTCAGGCAGGCTTTTAACCGAAGCTTTTCCTCCGGCTGCAGCTTATGGGAGAAATTCATAGTTTGACGTCGGCTGCTGAGAACCAGATATTTGCCAGCCAAGGTCAGATTCGTGGTCAATCGGGGAAGCTTCTGTTTGATGGCCTCTTTCTCCACCTGTACCAGAATCTGATCCCCGGCCTTGAGGGTCTGACCTTCCTCTTCCACTTCCTTCAGGGACAGATAGCAGGATTGACCGGGAGCAATCAAGACGAAAGCAGCATCAATATTCCGCTGGATCTTCTCCACCTTCCCGATATAGATATTTCCCAAAATAGGATCCATTTTCTTCGGGGTCAGACGGATCTCCAAAGGCTTCTCTTCCTCCAACAGGACAGTGGCCAGGCATTCCTTCTCCCCCATGTGCATGGATGCAATGATTAGTTTTTTCACAAAATTTCCTCGCCAAGGGACTCCAAAGTAACCAGGCGGCGCTTCCCCTCCTCTCCCAGATCGGCATAGATCTCCTGTCTATGAATCTGCAGGGAGAATTCCGGGTATTCCACTCCCAGATATTGACCAAAGGCCTGCATCACCAATTCCGGCTTCAGATTATGAACGCTGCCTGCGGACAACTGCATAAAAATGCCTTCGTCCCGGGCTTCCAGTCGGTAGATCCAGGGACGGATATCTGTCTCTTCTTCCCTTCGTTTGGTTTTTCGATTCACCCATAGGGCTTCCTGCTCCACGAAGTCTGCAAGCCTTTCCTTCCAATTCACCGGCAGAAGGACCCTGCCCGGTCGGAAGGAAACCAGGTAATCTGCCGCTGCCACCAAGGTCATGCACTTGGAGGCCTTGTCCTCCCCGATCTGTCTTGCGCTGAGAACTTCTATGCCTTCTGCCATCTGCTCATTCAATCGCTGCGTCAGTTCCCTGGTGGAGACGCTGCTTTTCAAATCCAGATCAAAATACTCCCCGCTGCTGGTAATTCCCACCCCCAAAGGGGCGGCAAAGGACATAAGCATATGAGGGCTGAATCCCTCAGAAAAAGCCACATCCAGGTGAGCCCGCCGCAGGGCCTTTTGAAAATATCGCATAACATCCAGGTGTCCGATATATTTCATACTGCCGGTTTTGGTAAATTTAATTCTTACTCTCATAGCATACCCCTCCTCCGTAGACTCTGGCACCACAGCCGGCGCATGCCTGGCGGCAATTAGGGGTCACCTTGGCCTGACGAGCCAGCTCCCATTCCCGAATCAGGAATTCCTTCGTCACCCCGGCTGAGATAAAGTCCCAGGGAAGCAGCTCATCGACGGATCTTTCTCTGGAGGTATAGAAAGCCGGGTCAATCTGACACTCTGCAAAGGCCTTCTGCCAGGCCTCCTTGCAAAAGGTCTCAGACCAGGCGTCAAAGAGGGCTCCATATTGATAGGCAGCCGCAATGACCGGGGCAAGACGGCGGTCCCCCCGAGCCAGCACTCCCTCCAACACCGATACATCTGCCTCGTGGTAGGTATAACGTATGCTTTTCTGGTTCAGCTGGGCACGCACCTCCTCCTTGACCATCTTCGCCTTTGCCAGGAATTCTTCGCTGGTATTCATAGAGGCCCATTGGAAGGGGGTAAAGGGCTTTGGCACAAAAAAAGAACTGGAGGCGGTAATCTGGCACTTGCCGTGGCGCTGTTCCTTGGGAATCTCGTAATAGCGTTCCGCAATTTTCTCCGACAGCCAGGCGATCCCCTTAATATCCTCCTGGGTCTCTCCGGGAAGGCCCAGCATGAAGTAAAGCTTCACCTTATTCCAGCCTCCCTCGAAGGCCTGACCGGCTCCATTGAGAATATCCTCCTCGGTTAATCCCTTGTTGATCACATTGCGCATCCGCTGGCTCCCCGCCTCCGGGGCGAAGGTCAGACTGCTTTTTTTCACATCTTGGACTTTGGACATAACCTCCAAAGAAAAGGCATCGATGCGCAGGGAGGGAAGAGAGATATTAACCCCTCTTTCCGGACAGATTTCCATGAGATAATCCATAAGTTCCGGCAGACGGTCATAGTCGCTGGAGCTTAGAGAGCTGAGGGAAATCTCCTCATAGCCGGTGCTGTCCAACAGGATTTTCGCATATTCCTTCAGGCCCTCCAGCTTCTTCTCCCGTAAGGGGCGATAGACCATACCTGCCTGGCAGAAGCGACAGCCTCGAATACAGCCCCTTTGGATCTCCAGCACCACCCGGTCCTGGGTAGCCTTGAGATAGGGAACCACCGGAGCCTTGGGATAGGGAGCTTTGTCAAAATCCAGTACCAGCTGCTTTTCCACCTTTTTGGGTGCCTCCGGACACAGGGGCAGAAAATCCTCCAGAGTTCCGTCCTCCTGATAGGTAACCTGATAAAGACCCGGCACGTAGATGCCGGGCACAGCAGCCGCCTTGCGGAGAAAATCCTGACGGGATCCCCCTTCCTGGCGATTTTTCCGGAAGACCTCAAACAGACGGTCATAGACCACCTCCCCTTCTCCGATATAGAAAAGGTCAAAAAAATCAGCGATCGGCTCCGGATTGTAGGCACAGGGACCGCCCCCTATGACAAGTGGATCCTCCTGCCTTCGTTCCCGGGCATAGAGAGGGATTCCGCTCAGGTCCAGGATTTGAAGAATGTTGGTATAGCACATCTCGTATTGCAAGGTCATCCCCAGAAAATCAAACTCTCTCACCGGATCCTGCGACTCCAGGGCAAAGAGGGGAATCTTCCTCTCCCTCAGGATTGCATCCAGGTCCGTCCAGGGGGAATAGACCCTCTCGCACCAGATATCCGACTCTTCATTAAACATATGGTAGAGAATCTGAATCCCCAGATGAGACATGCCAATCTCATAGACATCCGGAAAGCACATGGCAAAGCGGATGTTCACGGAGGAGGGATCCTTCATAACCGCATTCACCTCGCCGCCGATATAGCGCTCCGGTTTCTCGATCCTCTGTAAAATATCGTCAGTTAATGCTAGTTTTCTCATTCTTACTCCCTTAGCTCTGCATCCATCACAAACCTCCGGCCTGGTGCGGAAAGTCTTTCTATCGGCGAGCCAATTCTCTGGTAATCTCCTGCCAGGTCACATCCTTCTCTGCCATCAGCACCATCACATGATAGAGGAAATCGGAGATTTCATATTTGATCTCCTCCTTATCCGGGTTCTTGGCTGCGATGACAATCTCCGTACATTCCTCCCCTACCTTTTTCAGAATTTTATCAATCCCTTTATCAAAAAGGTAATTGGTATAAGACCCCTCCCGGGGATGCACCTTGCGATCCTTTATCACATCGAAAACCTTCTCAAAGACCCGTAAGGGATTGGTATCATCGTATTCTTTCTTCATCAGCTCCTGGAAAAAGCAAGATGGATTCCCGGTATGACAGGCTGCGCCCACCTGGGCAACTTTGGCCAAAAGGGTGTCATTGTCACAATCCAGAGTCAGGGACTTGACATATTGAAAATGGCCGGAGGTCAGCCCCTTTACCCATAATTCCTGGCGGCTGCGGCTCCAATAGGTCATACGACCGGTATTCAGGGTATTTTGGAAGGCCTCCTGATTCATATAAGCCAGCATCAAAACCTCGTCCGTCTGATAATCCTGCACAATGCAGGGAATCAGCCCATCCCTGTTGAGCTTGAAGTCCTCCCAGGGAATCTTGCTTTCGAAGGTATTGACCGAAATCCCCTGGGACTTACAGGCTTGTTTGACTGCCATAAGATCTGCATCCTTGTAACTGACTGCTGCCCCTGTCAACGCCTGAATCTCCCGGGGAGCCAGCAGCTCTGGGACAGACTCCGCTTCCTTCTCTGTCATAAGCAGGATAGGAAGGGAAATGAGACCTCCTAAGGCTTTGGCGGTCTCACGATTGCAAAGGAGGGTTCCCGCTAACTCATCAATGGCTTCCCGATTAACCTGATAGGTCTCCGGCGTCGGGAGATAGACCAGCATTTTGTCCTTGCCGAACTTTTTGGAGACCTCTTCCAACAGGTCTATATTGCCCTGCTTGCCAAAGTTCAAAAGAGCTCTGCCGCATCCGGCATAGAGAAGTTTCTTTACATCCTCCATACGGCGGACATTTCCTGCCCCTATGACAGGAACTCCTGCAGCCTGGCAGATTTTCTTGATCATTCCCACCGCCTCTTCCTGCTCCTTGTCATTGGAGGACAGATTGAAGACCAGAATCTCGTCCGCACCGGAATTCCCGTAGGCAGCTGCCAACAGACAGGGATCCGCTTCCCAGGCCGACTGATCGGATTGGAAGCCGGACACCGCTCTTCCCTCTTTTAAGTAAATGCATGGAATCAATAATTTATCCAAAGTTTCTCTCCTCCCACTGGTTTTCTATTATGGCGGTGGCTGGGGCTGAGCCGACAGCCGTAGGGGCAGCTTTACAAGCTTCCCTTCGTAGACAAGACATCTGTGATTCTGGGATCCAGACTGGTGGCCTGATCCAGAGCCTTGGCAAAGGATTTGAACAGGGCCTCCGCCATATGGTGATTATTGCCCCCCTCCAGAATTCTCATATGCAAATTCATGCCGCAGCTATAGGAAATGGCATAGAAGAATTCCCGAATCATCTCCGTCCCCATATCCCCTACTTTTTCAGCAGTAAAATTGCCATCAAAGGAAAAATATGGCCTTCCGCACAAATCGACAGCTGTCATCACCAAAGTTTCATCCATGGGCAGGATGCTGCTGCCATAGCGGCGAATGCCCTGCTTGGATCCCAAAGCCTCCTGGATAGCCCTGCCCAGGACAATGCCGGTATCCTCGATCGTATGGTGGTCATCCACCTGAAGATCCCCCTCTGCCTGCAGCTTCAGATCGAAGAAGCCATGCCGGGCAAAGCCCTCCAACATATGGTCAAAGAAGCCCAGGCCGGAACTCACCTCATAGTTGCCTGATCCGTCCAGATCCAATTCCAGCCGAATCCTTGTCTCCCGAGTAGCCCTCTCTATTCTGGCCCTTCGCCTGCCTGACCCCTTGGCACCTGCCTGATCCGATATAGGGTCTGCCACCTCCCTGTCCTTGTTTTCCTGAACCGCTGCCTCCGCTGTTTTTTTCTTAGTCATCTTTCTTCTCCTCTTCGAAACGCACGGCGATGGAGTTGGCATGGGCGGTCAGCTGCTCACAGGCTGCAAATTGCTCAATATCCCTGTGAATGGCTGCCAATGCTTCTTTGGAATAATAGA
>CAVJHW010000033.1:20114-21926 GCA_963649395.1 Coriobacteriaceae bacterium
CTGACAAGGGGGAGAAAAAGCGGGCTGTTCCGTTGGTAGGAAGAATGTGATTGGGACCGGCAAAATAATCTCCCAGGGGCTCACTGCTGTATTCTCCAAGGAAAATGGCTCCTGCATTTCGAATCTTGGTCATGACCTCAAAGGGATTCTCCATGACAATCTCCAGGTGCTCCGAAGCGATGGTATTCGCTGTCTCAATAGCAATTTCACGATTATCTGCCAGCAGGAGGAAACCAAATTGATTCAGGGATTTTTCAATAATTTCCCGACGGGACAGGTGGGCCAGAAATTGCTGAATCTCTGCCTGCACCGCCTCTGCCAGCTTTGTGCTGGTGGTAATGAGGATAGCAGAAGCCATCTCGTCATGTTCTGCCTGGGACAGGAGATCAGCCGCTACATAGCGGGGATTGGCTGTTTCGTCTGCCAGAACCAGAATCTCACTGGGACCTGCAATAGAATCAATGCTGACATTGCCATAAACCGCCTTTTTAGCCAAAGCTACATAGATATTTCCAGGACCTACAATCTTGTCAACCTTGGGGATACTTTCGGTTCCGTAGGCAAGAGCTGCAATAGCCTGGGCACCTCCCACCTTGAAGATGCGGTCTGCCCCTGCCTCATGAGCTGCCACCAAAACAGCAGGATTCACCTTGCCCTCCTGGTTGCAGGGGGTGGTCATAAGAATCTCCCCTACACCGGCTACCTTAGCAGGAACCACATTCATCAGAACAGAGGAGGGATAGACTGCCTTTCCTCCCGGCACATAGACACCTACCCGCTCCATAGGTGTCACCTTCTGTCCCAGCAAAATCCCATTCTCCTGACTGTGAAACCAGGAATTCTGTCTCTGTTTCTCATGAAAGGATCGAATATTCACCAAAGCCTTGCGGATGACCTCCAGCAGGGCCGGATCCACCTCCTGGTAGGCCGCCTCCAGCTCCTCTTTCCTTACCTCCAGGGTTTCCGCCGTCAGGTGGGCCTTATCAAACTTCTCTGTATAGGCAAATAAAGCGGCATCTCCCTTCTGCCTCACCGCATCAATAATCCCCCTGACAGCAGCTTCATACTCCCCATAATGACTGGGACTGCGCTGAATCAGATGCTCCAGTAAGTCTTTTCTGGATTCCTCCGTCAATTTCACTACTTTCATCTGGTCTTCACTCCTTTACCATTCCGGTTGGGATGTCAAAGCATCCGAACCCTTGGTTCCCCTGTTTGCTCCGTGTTACATCCTTCCCCGATTCTCTTACTCTTGAGACAAAGTTTGCTTCAGCCTTTGAATCAGCTGGGTGATCCGCTCATTTTCCATCCTCATACTCACCGGATTCACCACCACGCGGGCAGAGAGGGGACAGATCTCCTCCAGCACCTTCAAGCCATTTTCCCGCAAGGTACTGCCGGTTTCCACAATATCCACAATCACCTCTGACAAGCCTACGATGGGAGCCAGCTCAATGGATCCGTTCAGCTTGATCAGCTCCACGGTCTGATTCTTCTGGTTATAGAAATAATCCTTGGCAATATTGGGATACTTTGTGGCTACCCGGATCAACTGGTTATGCTGCAGATAAGAACGAGCCGCTTCCGGTCCGCAGACACACATGCGACAGGCTCCATAACCTAAGTCCAGCACCTCGTAGAGCTTTCTTCCCTCCTCCATCAGGGTGTCCTTGCCTACGATACCGATATCGGCAGCGCCATATTCCACATAGGTGGGCACATCCGGACCCTTGGCCAGGAAGAAGCGAAGCTTCAAGTCGTCATTGGTGAAAATCAGCTTTCTGGAGGTCTTGTCCTTCATTTCCTCACAGG
>CAVJHW010000033.1:21974-22464 GCA_963649395.1 Coriobacteriaceae bacterium
CTCCAACAATTCCATGGTGTCCCGTGCCAAACGGCCTTTTGTCAAAGCAAAGGTCAGATATCGCATGACGCACTTCCTTTCTCCTCGGCTCCCTCTGCCAGATTCAGTAGCTTTCTTCCTCCCTCTGCCAGGTTCAGGACCAGGGCCTGGGTCTGAGATTGCAGGCTGACAATGGTTCGAAATTGGTTTCTTCTGCCATAGGCCATATAGTCCTCCAAGTCTTGCCCCGGCTCTTGACGAAGGCAGGCTACATCATGATTCGCGGCCCGCCATTGACAGGCATAATGAATGGCTTCCTTTTCCAAAGTCTCCGGATAGAGGACCATAATCTTGATATCCTCCAGGGGAAGGGCCAGCTTCTGTCGCTCAATGGCACTTAGCAGGGCGTCGGTTTCCACAGCAAAGCCCACGGCAGCTGACTTTTTCCCGAACTTCTCCAGCAGCTTATCGTAGCGGCCGCCCTTAATCACAGCATCTCCGGATCCATAGG
>CAVJHW010000034.1:0-3379 GCA_963649395.1 Coriobacteriaceae bacterium
GCATATACGTCCCGCATGGACTCCATCAGGTCTTCCTTGTCAAAATATTCCACATCCGGATACAATTTCATCAAATCACGAACGACTATTTTCTGGATCCTCTCTGTCATCTCTCGGATGTCACCACTGCGGCTGAGGAATTCCTGCATATTAAGGAAAATTGTGTCATAGTGGTTCCTATGTTTCGCAAAGTCCGGATGTTTTGCGATCTCAAATCCAGCGAAAAGGGATTGAGAATCGCAGCCTCTGCTATAGTAGGCTGCCAACATACAGGCCGCTGTAGATTTGCCAAAGCGCCTGGGACGACTGATACAGATATATCCCTGGGCAATATCAATGGCATGATTGGTATAAGCAATCATGCCTGTCTTGTCCACGTACATCTCCGTCTGTGCTATGCGAGCAAACTTCTCATTGCCTGGATTCAGATAGATACCCATACGACTTCCCCCTTCCTGCGCAAGCCCCCTTTTCCTCTCATTATAGCACGGAAAATCCGTGTAACCAGAGGTTTGGATATCGGAAGGTCCAAATCTTTTTTTCCATCCAGGGATCAGCCCGGGGAGTGATTCTTCAGAACGTCCTTAATGACCTCCTGGCGCAGGCCCTCCTGGCGATGATTCTCGGCCTGGTAGTCGGCATAGCGAGCAGATACATAGAGATAATCGGACAGGCGATTGACATATTGGATGGCTCTTTTGTCTGCCACGAACTTCTGAGCCACCCGATGGAAGCAGCGTTCTGCCCGGCGGGCTACGGCACGGGCCAGATCCAAGCGGGCGGATTGCTCACAGCCCCCATAGAGAACGAAATCCTTGACCCGGGGAAAGGAATCCTCCAGGCGGTCGATCCAGCTCTCCAGCTTGGCCGTCTCTGCCTCATCGAAGCGATACTCCCTCTTCAAGGGGTCGGCCACGCCGGACATCAGATGGATCAGATTCTTCTGGATATGGGTCAATTCTGTCCGCAAGGGCTCTTCGGCGATCACCTTGGCCATACCGATGTGACTGTTGAGCTCATCCACCGTCCCCAGGAGCTCGATCCTGTCATCGGTCTTCAAAACCCCCGTCCCCTGCAGGAGGGAGGTTCTCCCGGTATCCCCTTTCCTGGTATAAATCTTCATATCACCCATCCCCTTACTTGCCCCTTCCGTCTACCGCAAACTACCCACTGCCCACTATCCACTGCCCACCGCTAACCGCTAACCGCTAACTACCCACTATCCACTGCCCACTATCCACTATCCACTGCCCACTATCCACTATCCACTACCCACTATCCACTGCCCACTGCCTCACGCTTCCCGAAATCCCTGCTTCTTGACAGCTCGGGCGCTGTTGGCCCCCAGCCACCGGCATTGCCGGTAGGTAGGCATATGGTATTGCTCCACATTGCTGCCCCTTTTCATGCCCCGCAGCTGCAAGGCTGCATCCATCCCTGCCAAGCCAATGCCGGAGCCCAGCATGGAATCCCTGGCAGCCTCGTAGGCCAGGAGACTGACATCCCCCTCTTCTCGGGGAAATATCTCGTAAAAGAGACCTTCTTCCTCGATGCCGGCACAGATCTCCCGCAGGAAATCCTCATCTTCCTGCCTGGTATAGATGAATATGGAGGGCCTTCTGCTGATCATAGCTTCCCCTTTCCCTACACAATTCCTGGTTATAGTGTCAAAAGACTAAGCCCACCTTCAAATCTTTTCTCCCATGTAGGACAAAACCAGGCCGGTGGCCACTGCATTTCTGGGACCTTGGCTGCCTCGGATATTGCCCCGGCCGCAGACAATGCGATAGTTGGAGAATTCCTCCATCAGCATCTCCGGGATCTCAAAGTCCTCGGCGGATCCTCCCACCAATACCACATTGGAGATATTCTTCAGCTGGCCTTCCGGGGCCACCTTCTGCAAGGCCCGAAAGGCATTGGTCACAAATACCTTTTTCTTGGCTTCCCGCCGCACCTGGAGGATCTTCTCCATAGGAAGGTCCTTCTCCACCCGGATGAGACCCTTGGGGGACAGAAGCACGACCCGGCCGTAGAAACGGGGATCGATAGAGTCCTTCTGGAAGGTCATCTGACCATCTTCCATCCGCATATGGAAAAGACTCTCTACCTTGGCCAGGGGATAACGCTTGATCTGCTCCGCCATATGGCGATCCGCCAGACCCAGTTCCGTTTGGATCAGCATGGATACCATCTCCCCGGCTCCCGCCTGGTGGATCATATCCACATGGCCATTTTCATGAATAATGGCTGCATCGGTGGAACCGCCCCCCATGTCCAGGATAGCCAAGGGCAGACTGGTTCCGGGGGTGGTCAAGGCACCCAGGCTGGCCATAACCGCCTCCACTCCGGCCACCATCACCGCAACCCCCAGATCGGCCTGGAGGCGGTTTGCAATCTGCCGCATGGGAAGCTGCTGGGTGCGAACCATAGCAGCGATGCCCACGGCCTTCTCCAGGCAGGTCTCCCCCGCCAACGCGCCGGAGACCTGGACCGGCGCCAGGGTATCCACAGCCAGGAGGTCCGTAATGCGAATCTTCCCGGCCTCCTCCCCGCTGACCTGGCCCATGCCCTGCTTAATCCTGGCCAGCATGTGGCCTACATTGGTGTCCGGCTGACCGGAGATATCCCGAATCCTTCCCGCCTCAGCCACTGCCTTCATGATGCCCTCCGCCCCCTGATCCAGGCTGACGGTTTGATTTTGATCCCCCTCCAGATAAATCTCTCCGGCCGGAAGGACATTTTCCCTCACATTGCCGCCGGGGGTCTTGATGACCACAGCGCTGCGCTTGCCAATGAGACTTTTGGCGATAGGGGTTACGGTACGGGTCTCCTCCGGGGTCAAGCCCAACAAGGTAGCGATTCCATAGGGGTTGGACAGCATCCGAATGGTCTGACCCTCCAAAGCCACCTCAATGGCCGCCTGATCTCCCTCCGGCACCCGGTCAATCCGAGCCACCTCGTCAACGATGGGGATCTTGTCTGTCAGACGATTCTCTACCAAAACCGCCTCATCTGCCTGCAGGATCAGACCGCAGATCCGGTACTTTTTGGCTGCCTCCTTCAGGCGGCTGGCCACCTCCTCGTAGGAATAGTCCCGGGAAGCCACTACAATATAGGCCTTGCCCGGAATCGCCTGATACAGGTGCTGGATCCGGATTAGTTCTCCCACGGCCTGCCCTGCTCCCGCAGGGGTAGAGGGATTATGACCGATCATGGAGGAATCGGTGATAATGGTCTCTGTCAGGGTCTCCATGGCCGTATCCCCGATCACCGGAGCCGCCTCATTCAGCCGCACCAGAGCCAGATCCTCCACCTTCTTGCCCAGCTGTCCCATGGCCTCCTTCAGGGCGGATGTGACCCCATGGACATTGGCCAGGGT
>CAVJHW010000034.1:3389-6236 GCA_963649395.1 Coriobacteriaceae bacterium
GTTCCCTTGGTTCCCGTGGTAGCAAGAGATGCGCTGGCCAAAAAAGACAGATGTCCATCTGCCTCCTCCTGACCAATACATACCTCCGTTGTCGAATTCCCGATATCTACACCTGCAATCAGCTTCACCCTGCCACCTCCCTGCTTATGCCGTCCACCGCCCGGCCACTGCCTGACTCTCCTGTCTCTTCCCACTCCGCAACTTATCGGATCCCGGAAATCCCTTACAGGAGGATTCCTCTTTTCTCGTAGATCTCAGCGGCTTCCATGATCAATCTGGCGCAGCTCTTAGCCTGATATTTGTCCAACAGCTCCTTGGCCATCATAACCAGCTCCAGCTTTGTGGAGCGATTGGGCCGCAGCTTATCATACATCTTCAATATAACATCATCCGGCACGTCCACCAGCTCGGCGGCCCGCTGAAAATTCTTCTCCATGGGCTCATTGCCGGCCTCCTTGGCCACCTGACCCTGGGCGCGCAAAACCTCCTTGGATATCTTGATATCCTCCGGTCCTACATGACCCTTCAGCACTTCCTCCAGGCTGATTTCTGATAAATGCTTGCCGGTTCGGGATGTGATCTTCTCCCCTTCCTGTTCTGCCAATGGATATTGCATCTATTTTTCCTCCCATTCGATGCTTCCCAGCTCCGGATCCAGCTGCTCTGTCTCCGCAATGTGCATCAAAGCTGCCTTTACCTGGTATTTGGGACGGGTCATAGGGTCATTGGTGCTGGGAACCGGAATCACCTGCTCCCCCTTGACATATTTGGCCGCATTCTGCCCGATCTTTCGATAAGTCTCCAGGGTCATAAGAGGGGCTTGGGGAAAGAGCTCCAGATTGGATAAGGGATAGAGATCCTTTTGATGAATCACCGTCGTTCCCTTAGACTGAATGCCGACACCGATGCCGGAGCCGGAGAGCTTAGCCGCTTCCAGGGCCATAAAGCATACATCCGAGGTATCCAGGATCTTCACCACCCGGGGCACCATACCTTCCTCTTCAATGCCTGCCTTCACATTCTTTAGCACATCCTCCAGGGGAATGCCGCAAATGGTCTTCTTAATCTCTCGCTGGAAGGCAGCGCCTACTCCGATGACCACTTCCTTGGGATCTGTCCCCTTGCGGGCCTTGGGATAATGGGCATAAGAGGTCTTCTTCTCATTGATCCGGTCCCGACCTGCCAGGGCATTGCCCTCCGCCGCTTTTTGCTCGACGGCAGGCTTCTTCCCCCCTGCCCTCATCTGGGATACCACGGCTTCGGTTATCTGTTTTACCAACTCTTCACTGATCTGCATGAGCTCCGCCTCCTAAATGTCCTGAGGATCGATGATATGGGGAATCTTCTTGATCTCTTCCCACCGGCTTCCTTCTACCCGATAACCGGTTCCGGGTCCCATATAATCGTTGGGGGTATTGACGCCGGACAGGACATGGAAATCCTTATCCAGAATAGCCGCCGTCTGCATATAATCCCCTGCCACTCTCTGCTTCAGCATATTGAGGACACTTTGGGCCACATCCTGGTATCCGGATTCCGCCAAAGCCTTCACCACGTCTACGCCGGTAATGCCCCGTTTCATCACATCCTCCGCCGCCATCAGGTCGGCGGTCACATCTCGGGGGAGGGTATCCTTGGAGCCATGGGCATAGGTTACCGCCTCCACCTGTTCCTCCGACACCGGGGTCAGCCCCAGCTGATGAAATACGGCTTGCACCGCCTTGGCGGCTTTGTTTCTCACCCGGATGACCTCCTCCTCCGTCACCGGACGAAGGCCTCCATCCACCTGCATATCCCTCTGCAGGACATTATAATCGTCAAAATCCTCCGCATCGAAGTTGGAACCGGCGAACATATTGTCATAGTTGGGTTCCGCCGCATATCCGGAGAAAATAAAATCCGTTCCCGGCAGGAACTGCAGCATGGTCCGGGCGGTTCTGCGCATATCGGAATTGGAAAAGCTCTGATCGTTGGAGGAGGCACATTCCAGGCCCAACAGGGCTGCCACCAGGTTCTCGCTCATGACCTCCCGAATGCCACCCGGCACAGAGCCCGGCACGCCGATGCAGCTGACAGACCCATTCTGGATCCCCTGGCTTCCGGCCCCCTTGGTGGCATAGAGGCAGCGGCATTCCAGATAAAGCATGGACTTCTTCTCACTGCTGCCCATCAGAACTTCCGAGCCGGATCCGGAGGTGAAACGAACCTTCAAGCCCCTGGATGCATAGGCAGAATTCAAAAAGGCCTTGGAATAGGGGGTGTCATCCCCGTCGATAAATACCTTCTCTGTCCCATATACGGACAGGGTCTCTGCATAGGTGGTCAGACCTCGAATCCCCAGCTCCAGCTCAGTGGCTTCCTCCGCGGAGCACTGGGTCAGGACACCAGGTCTGCCTACCTGGGAACCGATCAATAAGGCCATGGCGCTTAGGGGGGCATAACGAGCCACCCCCATGGTGGTCTCCTCCTCGGCAAATCCCCGCAGAGCGCCCTCCGCCGCATCGGCAGCGATCTGCACCGGATCATCCTTCAGATTGGTGATATGGGCCTGGTTGCCCGGCTTCTTGCGGGCCCGCATCTTCTGCATCCCCATCATCAATTCTACTACGTTCAGGTGGTTCATGACCTCCGTCATTCTGGCAGGGGTAATTCCGGATACCAATTCCAGGATCTCCTTGCGGGGCACATGGATGTCCACGATCCTGCGGGCGATCTCCAGGGCCGGGGTCTCCATGGACTTCTCGGTCCTGCTGATATCTATGGCATAATCTGCGATAAATTGGTCGATAAAATCGAAATCCTCCCGCTTCTTCCCGTCCAATTCTATGATTTTGCCATCGCTCACCT
>CAVJHW010000034.1:6246-9178 GCA_963649395.1 Coriobacteriaceae bacterium
CGGAAGGCTGGGGGTCGTAGGGACTGTGCATGGCCGCAAAGCCCATCTCCGGCCATTCATTGATAAATCCGTCCAGATTCACCGGCCGCTTATCCAGTGTTTCAATACGTTTTGATCTTCTCATTGCTGCTCTCCCTGCAGATGGTAGGTTGTCCTTCTTTGTCAGGCTTATTATAACGCAATCCCAATGAAATGGCAATAGGTTTTTGGGGGAAACGTTCATAATCCCACAAATTTCTTTCATCAAACCACAGAAAGCAACACCTTGGCAAGGGGGAACCCCTATCACACGCCGTATGTGGGGATACGCTGTTTTTGCATGTCCTTTCTCATATACCCGTTCAATCATCCAGCAGCCGTTCAAGCAGTTCCCGTACCTCGCATTTCAGTCTTTCATTGGAAACTGCATCTCTCGTTTCGCACCTAGTCTGAAGAACTTTCTTTATTTCCGCTGCTTGAGTTTTCGCTGAATCGGAATGTTCTATAGCTGCACTACATTCAAAGCAGAGCAGCATCTCACAATTATCCAATAGCACGGGGCTGCAGTTATCTGCTTCCAAAGGCTTTCCACACAATAGACAGTTGCCTTCCTGCTCGGCCATCAGCTTTATGATGCGGGCATCCACCTCCGTTTCCTGTATCTGTCGGATATTTTCGAGGCTGTAGGATTCTATGAATGTGATAGGTAGGTTGCTGGAATCGAAGGATCGAATATAAGCATCTGTAATTTCCTTTATATATTCCTTCTTATCGTGATTATCGGTGTACTTCGCAACATATAGAAACATTCCCGCAAGTAAGTCACGGAATACAAAGTTTTCGCGTTTCAGAATATTGGCTTTCGTCAGGTGATTAAGCAGTTCGCTTTCGGTATCATCTGCAATCTGTGTATCCTCCCGAAGAATATCCTTGAATGCCAAAACAATATTTGTGCGTTTATTTGCATCCAGCAAAGGAAGGATCGATAAAGAAAACTTGGAAGAAAGAGTAGCAGCAACATCGTCCAAATACAAAATTATGTCCTGTGATAGATTGTTTTTTCCACGTGCTAATGCCGCTGTCGCTCCATCATCGGTTCGGATATCAAAATGGCCATTTACTGTGAGCAATATTTCGCCAATCAACTGTTTTTGCGTTATGGAATGCGCTTTGCATCGTACAAGTACGGATATATATGATCCAAAGCATAGTTTCTTCAAACACCCTCACCTCCTTCATTCGGGGCAGCGTTCTCATTCCACAAAATCGACGATATCGCCAACATTTACATTGAGTGCTTTGCAAATGCGTCCCAGGACCTCAAGATTCACAGATTCACCGCGTCCCATTTTGGCAATCGTGGTACCCGTAATGCCTGTTTTTGCCATAAGGTCTTTTTTCTTCATGTTTCGATCTATTAGTGTTTTCCAAAGTTTATTATAGCTGAAAGTCATTGTTTGCCTTCTTTCGAGTTGCATGGGATAACGCTGCTGATCATTGCAGATAGCATAGCACAAAAGCGTAGGTTTTTCAATGAATGTCGAATCAAATTACATTTTCGCGTATCTCAGGAGAGTCACAAGAGAGTTATAAAAAAGTCTCAGACATGTAGATGCAAGCCTAAACCGTTTATCATTTAGACAGAAGATTCAAAAGGGAGGTGCCGGTATGGGCTTCAATGATTCCGGGTAAAAAATCTCTATCATCCACAAATAGCAAGACAAGTTCAATTAGAAAGGTTGGACAGATGACTTCAGAAATTAGAACATACAATCTTGGTCCTGCGGATGCAGAACGCATTGCAACTGTAACTGAAAGGCGGTATAATCATATGAAAAAAGACAACATTCATCGTTCCGGCTGCCGCGACATCTGGAACGCATTCATGTGCGAAGGTGCGCGATACGGAGCACATGATATTCCCTATTGCCCTACCACTGCGCAAGACATTCCCAACTCCATTGTAACGTGGGAAAAAGCCAAGTCAATTTACAGGCGAAGGCTCGCTTCCGGAAATGCAACTTTCCACGAGGACGCATTTGTATGCTGGTATATCGATGATTATAAATTCGACGGACCACACGGCATTTGGCATGACAGCAAATTTGCGCTGAAAGTTCTCCATCATTTTTCAGGTGCAATCACTCCGGATTTTTCCACTTATCAGGATTTCCCCGAACCAATAAAAATTTACAACACCTACCGGATGCGAGCATTCGGATATTGGCTCGGCAGAAATGGAGTTTCTATTATCAACAATATCCGTTGGGGTACGCAGGAGACCTATCGGTATTGCTTTGAAGGAATACCGAAAAACAGCATCATTGCCATCGGCACCTGCGGCGGCAGCCCACGCAAGTACAAAGACCGCGAACGATTTGAAAAGGGACTCGATGAGCTTGTAAAAATTCTCTGTCCGCATACCATCATTGTATATGGTTCAGCAAGCTACCCCTGTTTTGACAAGTTAATAGATCATGGGATAAAGATCGTCTCTTTCCCCAGCCAAACAGCACAGGCGTTTGAGGGGAGGAAAGAGCATGAGTAAGGGCTTATCCTATATATATACTGGGACGAAGGGACATATTGTCGCAATCGCCTCCAATTTACCCCAAACAGGCCAAGGGCTTATAGATATGGGATGGGAGGAAATATCGCACCCGGCGCAGGCGGCTTCCGGTCACCATACATATAAGGAGCCTTCAACAGGATTGCGCATTCGCTATGACGAACCAACTCCCGGAGCAGAGGGATTTGCCGGGAAAGATCATTTTCACATTCTCAATCCAAATGCGACAGGCTCAAGAGACATGTACCTTGATAAGAATGGAACTCCGGTAAAAAAGAACAGTAAAGCATCCCACATCCTGCCAAAGGAGGATAGTCAAAGATGACAGCACATGATTTTGTAAAAAATTACATCATGCACGACAGCCTTATTGATAGCGTTGAG
>CAVJHW010000034.1:9191-22248 GCA_963649395.1 Coriobacteriaceae bacterium
ACAACGAGACCGATCCTGAAACGGGAACACTGAAAGTCACATTCAGTAATGTATCCAATTATAGTATTCCTGAAAATATTGATTGGAACGAAATTAGTATATTGGAAACCGCTGCTTCAGGTAATACGGTTAAGTTCAATCTGATGAACGATATGACTGATGCATATATAGAGTTGAGCATTTGCTCGGGGCATATTGCAGCAGAAAAGCTCGAGCGCACATAATATTGGTTACAGTGTCAAGACACCTGTGGCCACATGGATTATTCCGTGCGCTAAAGCTCTTGCACCTTACAGGCGTGCTGCTTGGTTTTCTTGTCGTAACCAATTCCGACCGCCAGGATTCTGCCTGTATATTTCCTTTTCTCTCCCAGCTTTCCTGAGAAGCGCATCGCATATTTCTTCTCGATAATCTGCTGAATTGCTTTTTCCGGTGTCGCATCCACCTTTAATTCCAAGATCAGACAGTCTGCGGTTTTATCATAGGGGTAGAAGATAAAATCTACATATCCAAGGCCTGCTTTTTCTTCTCTCTCTACTCGGTAGCGGTCCCTTGCGGCAAGATAGACCAGATTAACAATGGCCGAAAGTTCCGTTTCGTGGTTGTAGGATAACAGGGGAACTTCTGTATCATGGGCATAAGCAAGAATCTCATTCATGGTTTTGCTATCGCCATGCAGCGTAGCATAGAGCATTCGTTCCGATTCATGGGCAAGGCGATACACATAACCCAAAGAGGGTTCTTTTTGCAGCATCGCTGCAAACTTGTCCATTAATTCCTTGTTAGGGATACTTACTTTTCCCTTTTCATAGTTTAAAAAGCCATAAACCACCATGGCAGAAAAGATTTCATCTCTGGTGGTGAGGTTCATGGAGGTGGCTGCATATTCCTGGATCTTAGCCGGGACTGCTTCGCCGGATACCAGCAGGGCCAGATCATTGCGCACATCATCGATATTTTGCTCGATATAATAGTAGATCTCATCATAGGGTCCGGAGCTTGTCCAGTAGGAAGCTAAATTATTATTGAGTAGGGCAAAGACTACCGACCGGGGATTGTAGACACTCTCCCCCCGCAAGGTGTGATACCCGTCATACCAAAGGCGTAGGCCTTCCCGGCTTACCTTTCTATTGTCTGTATTCTTCTCATACCGATGATATAATTCATCTACCTCCGCCTCCGTGAAGCCAAAAGAATCGCTGAACTTTTCTTCTGAGACCATCGTATATTCCATGAACATGTTAAGTTCGGACCCGCTGGAATACTTTGCAATGGGAAGGATTCCAGTAATGTAGGCCAGCAATACATAGGGACGGTCTTTGAGCAGGTTACGCAAAAATAGCAAATATTCTCTCTTGTTCTGCTCTGTGACAAAGTCCTGATGAAAAATAAAATCCCATTCGTCAAATACAAAGATAAACCTTGCATTGATATCATATGCATAGATTTCATTTAAAACATCCCAGACCGCATCCTCCTCCGAAATATCCACCTCCGGATATTCTAAACGGAGATCCTTAATCAGTCTGTCTTCGATCCGAGCAATATATTCCTCATAGGAGCTGCCCCTTTTCGGGAGATCATTGAAGGAAATGTGGATGACTGAGTACTGATTCTGATGTTTCACTGCCGCCCGGTTCCCTGATATCTGACATGTCTTGAAGATATCATCTGCCCTTTTTGCTTTCGAAAAGAAAGACGCGATCATATTGGCTGTGACTGTCTTACCGAATCTTCGTGGCCGGGTAATACAAATATAATTATTCCCTTCCTTTATGAAGGGAAATAACTGCTCCAGCAAAGCTGTTTTATCTACGAAATAAGGCTTCAATGATTCACTTTTATACAAAGTGTAAGCTGTTGTCCCATTCAGATAGATTCCCATTTGCATTCCCTCCCGGTAAAAGCTTAAAGGATTGTATTTAATTCTTTCTCAAGCTTTGCCTTTCTTGCCACCAACGCATCGTAGGCGGTAAATGCCTCCACAATAGCCTCGTCATCCTCGAATCTTGGGCGCAGGGTATATTTCTGGTTCAAGATGTAGCTTGCTTCCCCCCTGTCAAACCGAACCTTAATTTTGCTCCCGGTCTGTTCGACGACCACTCCTTTTCCCTTTTGAGTCTGGGTTACCTCCACACCTAGCAGGGAAATCTCCAGGCAGCCATCCATCTCCACCTCAATTTCCCGAATGGCCTGTTCCAGTTCTTCTATCTTGGCCAAACGATCCTCTTCTTCTCTTTTCTTCACCTGCTGGTCTGCATAAGCTTTCATGCTTTCCTTCTTCTTCGCATATATCATATCACCATACAGGTTGTAGCAGCGGCAGCAATACATCAGATCAAAAGCCATCAAATGCAGGCTTTCATCATAATAATAGTAATCCTTCTCTTTGAAAAGGGCATCATACTTCTGTAAAAGGCTCCCGTGCTCCTTCATAGCCTGCACGGTTATTTCTGCCATTTCATAATAATTTTGCAAGCTGAAATAGGTGCCTGCCCCCAGATCTTTTCCGAATTCTATGCGCAGGGCAAATTCCTCCGCATCGCTGTAACGATATACAAAATGTTTGTCCGGGGCGTAGAAAGCAAGATAACAGGACGCAGCGTGCCTGTCCTGCTTATACCGATAGAATCTCGGGAATAATTCCTGCCGAATCTCCTCGGTCTTGTCCAGGAAGGTATCCATATGATCCTGCAGCTCCGGGATTGAGGCATAAGGGGCATATAAAAGATCGGTAAATAAAGCTTCCACCTCTTGCGGTTTCTGCTCCGCCATCTTGACAATTCCCTGGGTGGGAGAAATCCTGTTATTATTGATCATGATCGAGCTTCTCTTCATAGCCCGATCAAACTTATCCGCGAAGGATAGATTCTTTGCCTCTTCCGAGAACCATACCTCCCGGAACCCCTTCATGGCTCCCCACTTGAATTTTTCACAACGCGTTTTATCATTGAGCCAATCATACTTCTCGTCATACCGATCGATCAGCTGATGCAGATTCCCTATATTCATCCCATTTCCCCCTTCCCCTACACCTCCGTACCTTGATTCCTCCCCAGTATAACACAAAGAATACGCCCCTATCAACGCTGGCTTAGTCTTCCTACTGCCATAAGCCTCCTATGGCTCCCGAGAAAGTCAGGGCAGAGGGGACGCTGGGGCAGGGGGTTTCGGTAGGCGGGCCTCTGCAAGCTTGATTAGAAGTACTTGGCGGCCAGTGGCACCGGACGAAACCCCCTGCCCCAGCGCCCCCTCCGCCCGTCCGTCCGGAGCACTGTCTGCTCGCCGGGAGCACCCCCGATTCAATCCCTAGTCTGCATGACCACCAGGATCCCTTCCCTCCACTCGATCCGAGCCTCTTCCTCCACAATCTCATTGCTGACGGACAAGCCCCCGTCTCCCAGCTCCAGGGTATAATCCTGCAAGGGATACTGGAAGCCCTCCAGGGTGAGTCCCTTCACTTCCTTGCGGAAGGGGAAGCAGGACACGTATTTCCCGAATTGCTTGTCCTTGCGAAGCACGAAGCTTCTGCCCAGGGGCATGGTAATGAGATTATGGGCATCTACAATGGTCCCCTGCAGGCCCTGTTGACGCAAAAGGCTTAGATTGTAGATATTGCTTAGGGTATGATCCAGTCTGGTGCCGGTGGCTCCCAGAAAGAGGATCTCACTGGCTCCCAGCTCTATGGCTTTCTTAGTAGCAATGTCTGTATCTGTAGAATCCTTCACCGGATTGAAGGTATCGATAGGGATCTGAGTCTGATTCCGATAATAGGCAATGATCCCGGGATCGATGCTGTCGAAGTCCCCCAAGATATAGTCCGGTCGAATCTGATTGCGGTAGCAGAATTCCAGCCCCCGGTCGGCCGCCAGAATACATTCCGCTCCTGTCTTTTTCAAAAAATCGAGGGCAAACCCATCTTGGATGGTGCCCCCGGAAATAATCACTGTCTTCACTTGTCTGCTTCCTTGTCTCTTGCTAATCTTTCTTGGTTTCGCATCTTGGCCTGGAACAGGGCCACATTGTCCTCTATCTTGCCCTTGAAGACCCCGGAACCGGCCACCAGGATATTGGCGCCTGCTTCCAGCACCCTATCTGCGGTCTTGGCATTGATGCCCCCGTCTACCTCGATATCTACCTGGGGATATCCTGCCTGATCCAGCTTTTGGCGGAGGCTGCGGATCTTCTCGGTCATGGCCGGAAGATAGGACTGGCCCCCGAAACCAGGATTCACCGTCATCAATAAAACCATGTCCAGCTTATCCATGACATAATCCAGGCATTCCAGGGAGGTAGCGGGATTCAGGGCAACTCCTGCCTTGCCTCCGCATTCCCGGATGGATTGAAGGGTCCGATCCAGGTGCTTGCAGGCCTCTGCGTGAACTGTAATGAGATCTGCCCCGCATTGCCTCATATCCTCCACATATCTGCCCGGATCCTCCACCATCATATGGACATCGAAGAAAAGATGACTTTCCTTGCGGATGGAGCTGATCACCGGCATGCCGAAGGAAATGCTAGGAACGAAGAGTCCGTCCATGACATCGATATGCAGCCATTGACAGCCGCATTGGTCCAGCAGGGCCAGCTGGTCTCCCAGGTGATTAAAGTCTGCCGAAAGCATGGAAGGGGCCAGTTGATATAACATAATTAATACCTCCTTTTTTCCTTTAGCTCTTCATAGAACATGAGATAATTCTCATAACGCTGCCTGCTGATCACACCCGCCTGCACCGCCTCCTTGACCCGGCAGTCGGGTTCATGGACGTGAAGGCAGCCCTGAAAACGGCAATTTCCCTCATAGGGATGAAATTCCGGAAAATAATCCTTCAGTTCCTCCTTTTCCATATCTGCCAGAAAGAGGGAGGTGAAACCGGGGGTATCACAGAGAAAGGTTTGAGCGTCCAAGGGGATCAGCTGGGAATGACGGGTGGTATGCCTGCCCCGCTTGAGCTTGGGGCTGATCTCCCCGGTCTCCATGCGAATCTCTGTCTGCAAATGATTGGTGAGGGTGGACTTACCCACCCCGGAGGGCCCTGCTACCACCGTGGTGCGGCCTGCCAGCCGCTGGCGGATCTCCTCCAGGCCTTCCTCCCTTTCCAGACTGCACAGGAGGGTATCGTAACCGCAGCCGCTATAGGTCCGGATCCACTGGTCTGCCTCAGCCTGGGGAACCAGATCCGCCTTGTTGAAACAGAGAAAGACAGGAACCTCCTGACGTTCCATCATGATCAGAAAGCGATCCAGCAGGGCGGCATTGGGTCTGGGATCCTCCAAGGCGAAGAATACCATGGCCTGATCTACATTGACCACGGCCGGACGGATGAGTTCGTTTTTCCTGGGATAGATCTCCGTCAGGTTGGCTGTCCTCTCCGCCGGATCCAGCAGCTCAATCTCCACATCATCTCCCACCAGGGGCTTCTTTCCTTCCTTGCGGAAGATTCCCTTAGCCTTACATTCATAGATGCCGGATTCTCCTACAGCTACGTAGTAGAATCCGGCAATCCCTTTTATAATCTTACCTGTCATGCGATATTAAGGTGCCTCGAAGGTCACATTGGAATATTGGGCAATCAATACCCCATCCTCGTATACCTTGATCACGCCGTTGGAGACCCCTGCCGCTCCATAGATGGGTTGATTGTATACATTGTTGTCTCCCCAGGGATTGGCCCCCTCATAGAAGGTGGTCTCAGTTCCGTTCTGCTCCAGAGTCAGTCTTACACTGCCTCCCTGATAAGCCTCCGGCTCTGCCAGGGGGCTATAGCACACCCAGCTGCTGGTGTCCGTACCGCTGCCGGAATTCCCGGCATTGATGGTCAGGGTAATGGTGGTTCCCGGAGCTACACTCTCACCGGCTCCCGGGCTGGTGGAGATGACCTCACCGGTATTCACCTCACTGGAAGAATCTGTCGTAGTGGTATAAGTCAGACCCATACTGTCCAGCAGAGCCTTGGCATCGGCCTCCGACTGTCCCCGCAGGGTTGGCACATACAAGGTATCCGACTCCTGGGGACCCTTGCTGATATAGAGGGTCACCTGGGTGCCGGGAAGGGCTGTGCTTCCCTCCCCGGGATCAAGGGAAATCACCCTTCCTGCCTCCACATTGTCATCATTTTGCAGGACAGGATTGCTGGTCAGCCCCAGACCGGCCAAAACAGCCTCCGCCTCTGTCTGGGTAGCACCCACCAGTCCGGTGGGGATGGTTACATTGCCCTGGCCGCTGCTGATGACCAATTCAATGGTGGTATATTTGTCTACCCGGGTCTCAGGATCCACAGACTGACTGACCACCTGACCCTCCGCATAGTCTGTGGAGGCCTGGGTTCCTGTCTGCTTCACACCGATATTCAGCTGAGAGGCCAGCTCCTGAGCCTCTGCCAGAGTCTTTCCGCGGAAATCCGGTACACTTACCTGGTCAGATTCCGTGGAAGAGCTGGTGGAGACGGAGGAAGAGGAAGATGGAGTCTCCGTCTTCTTGGAGGTCTTTCGGTTGAAAAGCCCTGCCATATTGCCGATCACTACGATTAGAATGATAATGATCACTGCCCCAATCAGGAAACCCCCGATGGTGATGGCCTTCTCCAGCTTGGAGCTCACCTCATCGTCATCATCTTCCTCGTCATCATCCCCGGACCTTCTCCGATAGTCGTCTGCATCCTCTGCATCCTCCGGATCCTCATACCGGGAAGTCCGGCTGCCTGTATTGCGGCCGGTGGACTGACTTGGGGCTGACTGCCTGCCTTGGCCACCAGCAGCGGCCCGAATGGCCTGCATCTCCCCCTCCGACATCATAACCGTCTGCGCATGGGAGCTTAAGGGAGTCAAAGTCACGAAATTACCCTGGGGATCAATGAGGGAATGCTTTAGATCTTCAATGAGCAGTCCCATATTCCCATAACGGCGTTCCGGATTCTTCTGGGTACATTTGAGAATAATCTGTTCCAGAGAATAGGGCAGATCCGGAGTATAGCGGGAAGGGGGAACCATCTCTTCCTGCAGGTGCTTGATGGCAATGGCCACCGTCGTATCCCCGTCGAAGGGAACCCGGCCTGTCACCATCTCATACATGGTCACACCCAGGGAATAAATATCACTTTTGGCATCAGAAATCCCGCCCCGTACCTGCTCCGGGGAGCTATAGTGTACGGAACCCATGACATTCGCGGTAATCGTATTGGAATTGGTGGCCTTGGCGATGCCGAAATCGGATAATTTTACCTTGCCGTCGGTAGAAATGATGATATTCTGGGGTTTCACATCCCGGTGGATGATTCCCCGATCATGGGCTGCTTCCAATCCCAGCGACACCTGAATGGCGATACTGGTAGCCTCCTTCACACTGAGCTTGCCCTTCTTGGTGATATAATCCTTCAGGGTAATGCCCTCGATCAGCTCCATGACAATGTAATAGAGTCCTCGGTCCTCTCCTACATCAAATACATTGACCACATTGGGATGAGACAGACCCGCGGCTGACTGGGCTTCCTTGCGGAACTTGGCAATGAAGCTCTTGTCCTCCCGGAATTCTGCCTTGAGAACCTTGACTGCCACCATACGATCCAGCTTGTGATCCCGGGCTTTATAGACATCTGCCATACCGCCGGAACCGACTCTGGATATAATCTCATATCTTCCGCCAATCACAATTCCCTCTTTTAACATTCGCTCACCTCGCTCGTAATTGGTTGCACGACGATGACTGCTATGTTGTCCAAGCCGCCATTGGCGTTGGCTCTGTCTACCAGAGCGGCAGCCGGATCCTCTATATCGTCGTCTGTCAGGATGTCGAAAATCTCCCTGTCCTCTACCATATTGGACAGGCCGTCGGAACACATCATCAGCCGTTCACCGGCCTCCAGCTTCAGGTCGAAGAAATCAATCTTCACATCCTCCGCGGTTCCTACGGCTCGGGTGATAATATTCTTATCCGGATGATGTCTCCCCTCCTCCGGCGTAAGCTCCCCCATCCGCACCATCTCTGCAATCAGAGAATGGTCCTGGGTAATCTGCTTCAATTCCCTTCCGGCCAGATAGAGGCGGCTGTCCCCCACATTGGCTACATAGAGATATCCTCCCACAAGGGTAGCCACCACCATGGTGGTACCCATACCGGCCATGGAAGGATCCTTGCGGGATTGTTCCAGTACCTCTCGATTGGCGGCCTCAATGCCGCTGCGTATAATCTTGACGGGATTATAATTCTTGTCTTGCTTCACTGTCTCTACCAGAACGGATACTCCATAGCGTGACGCATAATCCCCTGCCTTATGGCCTCCCATACCATCCGCTACCACAAACAGATTGGGAAGGTTGCCCACCGAAGTCTCTGAAGTATATATATAATCCTGATTCATCTGTCGTTTCTGTCCTACATCGGTCGCAGAAAATACCTTCATATGTCTTCCTCCACAAGGCTGGACTTGCGCCGGTCATCCAGATAGCTTTTCCTTAATTGTCCACAGGCTCCGTCAATATCGGTGCCCATTTCTCTTCTAATAGTAACATTAATTCCGTAATTTTCAAGTTTATTTTGAAAATTCACAATTTCTTTTTTATTTCCTCGGCGGAAATTTCTCTCCTTAATAGGGTTCACGGGGATCAGATTCACATGGCAATTAAGCCCCTTCAGAAGGCGGGCCAGCTCTTTGGCATCCTGCTGGCTGTCATTTTCTCCGCCCACTAGGGCATACTCAAAGGTGATTCTTCGGCCTGTTTTGTTGAAATAATTGCGGCAGGCATCCAGAACCTCCCGGATGGAATATTGGTTGGCGATGGGCATCAATTTCTTTCTTTTCTCATCATTGGGGGCATGGAGGGACAGAGCCAGGGTGACGGACAGCCCCTCCTCCGCCAGCCGATACATCTCCGGCACCAGGCCACAGGTGGATATGGTAATATTCCGCTGACTGATATCCAGACCCGCCGGAGAACTGACCAAACGCAGAAAGCGAATCAGCTGGTCATAATTATCCAGGGGCTCTCCTGTCCCCATGACCACCACGTTGGAGACCCGCTGACCCGTCAGCCTTTGCATCTCATAGATCTGCTCCAACATTTCCGAGGCTCTTAAGGAACGAATCCGGCCCCCGATGGTGGAGGCACAGAACTTGCAGCCCATGCGGCAGCCTACCTGGGAGGAGATGCAGACGGAATTTCCATGATGATATTGCATCCAAACGCTCTCGATCACGTTCCCATCCTCCAGGGCAAAGAGATACTTTCGCGTGCCATCTATCTTAGACTCCTGCATATCTATCCTCTGCAGGCGGGTGAGGGGGTAGTCCTCCTCCAGCCTTTGACGCAGCTTCTTGGACAGGTTGGTCATCTGCTCATAGGATTCCACTCGCTTCTTATGAAGCCAGGCAAAAATCTGATCTCCCCGGAAGGCCTTGTCCTCCAGGCGGCTCATAAGCTCCTTGAGTTCCTCCGGGTAGAGGGTCTTGATATCTAGGCTATCCCCCGGTATCCTGTCATCTCTCACAAAATCACCCCTTTTTCACCAAGCGGGCCAGGAAGAAGCCATCGCAGGCGTGGATACCCGGAAGAAGCTGCAGATAGCCCTGCGGTGCCCTTCCTCCCTGAAGTTCCGGACACAGGTAGGGAACCAGGCTGTCCAGTTGGAAGGGAAAAGAGGACAGGAGCCATTGCACATTGTCCAGATTCTCCTCCTGATTCAGGGTACAGGTGCTGTAGAGGAGGGTTCCGCCGGGCTTTACATAGGTGACTGCCTGGGTCAAAATCTCTCTTTGCAGCTCAACCAGCTCCTCCTGTTTGGCAGGGCTGGCCTTGTATTTGATATCCGGCTTCCTGCCTATGACCCCGTAACCGCTGCAGGGAAGATCCGCCAATAGGACATCCGCCCATTCCCGGCGGCTGGCATCGTATTCTCGGGCATCTGCCACCCTTGTATGGATATTTCCCAAGCCACAGCGCTCCCTATTTTCTTCGATCTGCTCTATCTTATAGGAAGTAAGGTCACGAGCCTCCACCTGACCCTCTGCTCCCACCTTGTCTGCTGCCAGCAAGCTCTTGCCGCCGGGAGCAGCGCATAGGTCCAGCACCCGATCTCCGGGGCGGATGCCTGCCGCCTCCACGGCCAGCATGGAGCTGACATCCTGAACCTGGATTCCACCTCGGACAAAGGCTTCCAATTCCGACAAGGAATCATATCCAGACAGTTCGTAGGCATAATCCAGATAGGGAGCCCTTCGCAGACTCACCCCCTGGCTTTTGAGACTTTCCAAAGTCTCTTTCAAACCCGGGGAAGCTTTCCCCAGCTCCGTCTCCTCCAGCCCCGGGAAAGTCGCCCTTGTCTCTCCTGACCCATCGAAAGCCTCCCCCAAAGGAGCCCCCAGGGGGCGAACCCGCACCACCAGGGGAGAGGGCTTCAGGAAGGCCTGACAGATTCCTTCTGTCGTCTCCAGACCATACTGTTGCAGCCATTGTTCCACCAGCCAAGTCGGCATGGAGTAAGCCACCGACAGGTAGGGGATCGGATCCTCCCGGGAGGGGAGGGCAAGCTGTCCCATTTGGCGGCTTGCGGTTCGCAGCACGCCGTTGACAAAGCCCTTAAGCTGATAAAATCCCTTTTTCTGTGCCAATTTCACCGCCTCATTCACCGCTGCGGAATCCGGCACGGCATCCATATATTTCATCTGATAGACGGCCATGCGGAGGATCTCCCGCAATACCGGCTTCATCTTCCCGGTGGGAATCTTGGAAAAGGAATCCAGGATATAGTCCAGCTGGATTCGGTACTCCAAGGTGCCCTGGCACAGGCGGGTAAAGAAGGCTCGATCCTGGCGGGGCAGATATTGATATTTATCCAAGACATCACGAATCACCCGATGGCTCTGCCTTCCCCCCTTCTCTATCTCCAGGAGGGCTTCCAGAGCCAACAGGCGCATATTGGTTACATCAGTCATTATGTCTCCTCGCAGACAAGCATAGAGGGAACCATCCGTCCCTCTATGTCTTTGCTGACAGTCTCATGGGAATAGAATCAGTCGTTTCGTCTTCTGGCCAGCAGGACCAGGCGCAGCAGCTGGAGCAAGGAGGCGGCCACTGCTGCCACATAGGTCATGGCAGCCGCCTGCAGAACCTTGCGAGCTCCGGGCAGCTCCTGCTGTCCCAGGATTCCCGTCTGTTCCAAGGCCTGCAAGGCCCGCCGGGAAGCGTTGAATTCCACCGGCAGGGTCACCAGCTGAAAGAGCAGGGCCGCACAGAAGAGGAAGATGCCCAGAGTCAGGAGGGGTCTTACAGATAGAACCAAACCTAACAGGAAGAGGGGCCAGGCCAGCTGGGAACCGATATTAGCCACCGGAACCAGGGCGCTGCGTACAGACAGAGGACTATATTCCCGGGCGTCCTGAATGGCATGACCGCATTCATGGGCCGCCACTCCCACTGCCGCCAGGGAGGTGGATCCGTAGATGGAATCCGACAGCTTGATCACCTTGGTTCTGGGGTCATAATGATCCGTCAGATTCCCGCTGACCCCTTCCACCCGAACATTGAAAATACCTGCACTGCGCAGGATGGACTCCGCCGTCTGCGCCCCCGTCAGGCCCCTCATGCTCCGGACCTGGCTAAAGCGCTGAAAGGTCCCATTCATGTTGGCCTGGACAGCCAGAGACAGCAGGAAGGCCACAAGAACCAAGATATAAGTCCAGTCAAATCCCCAATAATATCCCATATTCATAGCAAATTCCGCCACTCAAAATGTGTTTAAATATACTCAAACGCATCGAGAAACTGAAGCCCTCACGGATACTTCTTACTGCTTCAATGTGTATGCTTTGGCGATTGCAAGCAATACGCTACTCACAAGTTCTTGTACACTCCACAGTCGTAAATTCCTGCGATAGCCCGCAGTACATACTTACGTTTGCGTTCATTATGCAACTTCGTAAGTTAAAGCATCTCTTAGATTAAGTGCAGCATTGAAATCCCTATCTTCAACATAGCCACAATCACAACGGTATATTCTATCTGAAAGCTTCAAATCTTTCTTGATAGCACCACAGCAATGACATATTTTAGATGATGGATACCATCTGTCTACAACCCTTAATTTAATACCGTTATCACCACATTTAGCTTTTAACTTGATTCTAAATTCATAGAATTTTTGTGATGCAACAGCTTTTGAAAGATGCTTGTTCTTCATCATTCCTGACACATTCAAATCCTCAATAGTTATATAAGACGGCTTGGTTTTCACTATCTCAGCTATTGTCTTAGTAATGTAATCAGTACGGATATTATCTATCTTATGATGAAGCTTCTGTACTTTAAGCTTTTGCTTTTGTATATTCTTTTGAGTGGACTCTCCTTTCTTTAAATTCTCAAATTTGCGAGAGAAACATTTTTGCTCTCTGCGCAGTTTCTTTTCCATTTTTTTGACCTTTGCTGACTTATTGATATTCTTATAAGTTTTACCATTAGAAACAATCGCCAAGTCTTTTAAGCCTAAGTCAATTCCTACGCCATCGTTGCTATTATTGGCAATCTTAGCATCAGGAATTTCTACAAGAACCGACACATAGTATCTACCTGCTTTAATGGACACTGTACCGCTTTTGATTTTCCAACCATCTTTAGTAGTTGGAATATAACCTTTTTCTTTAATACGTACCCAACCTAAAGTTGGGATATTTAGTCTGTGTCTTTCGCATTTGCAATCCTTTGGATTGTTCTTTACGAAATACATTTTTACATCTGACTTGCCTTTCTTTTTGAAAACAGGAAAAGCGCTCTGATGTTTAAAAAATCTTGTAAATGCAGTACATCCATCTTCGATAGACTTCTTTACAGCTTTTGAAGATACTTCCTTAATCCATGCTTTATCAGGATTATTAGGAATATACTCATTATTAAGCCACACACTAAAACTTTTACCCGTCATAAACTTTTCGCCTTTGTCATGTAAGGCTTTATTATGCCCAAGATAGAAGTTGTAGACATATCTACAAGTACCAATAGTCTTGTTAATCTTGACTTTCTGCTCGGCTGTCGGATTTATTTCCGTCTTGAAGCTCTTTAGCAATTTCCT
>CAVJHW010000035.1:0-2989 GCA_963649395.1 Coriobacteriaceae bacterium
CCGCCGGTATCCACAATCCGCCCTATCGGGCTACTTGTGGATACCGGCTTGCCCGACAAATATCCGTGCTTCGGCGCAAGCAAGCTTGCCCTCAGCCCGGCTGCTTGTCGGGGCTTTCATCGGGAATATTTTCATTCTTTTTTTTGTTTTGTTCTTTTGTTTTTGACAATTTCCTTGCCTTTTCTGGATATTTATGATAAACTAGCCTTATCAAAGCGCCGGGAAATCCGGCACCTATCCAAATGTGAAGGAGGAGATTTTATCATGAAGAGAACACTTCTAGCCAAGCTCACTGCCCTGGTGTTGGTGGTCCTTTGCCTGTTCAGCCTGGCGGCCTGTGGCAGCAGCAAGCCCACCGGAGTCTACAACCTGGAGAGCATTGAATCCGACGGTGTGTCCTTGAAGGTCAGCGAGTTGAAGTCCCTGTTGGGAGAAGAAGCCGGGGACTTCAGCGTAACCTTGGAGATCAAGGAGGATGGAACCTTCATCCTGAATGCCTCATCCCTGGATGAGGATTTGAACGGAGAAGGAACCTGGACCCAAAGCGGCAATAAGCTGTCGATGACCGCTGACGGTGACACCATCGCAGCCACCCTGAAGGGCGATACCATTTCCTTGACCGAGGATGACACCACCATGGTCTTCAAAAAGTAGTTTGACCATAAAAAGCCCTCCCACCACAGTTTCCTGTGGGGGAGGGCTTTCATTTTTCATTACTTCCGATTCTTTAGAAAATCCGGAATCTGGATATCCTTTCTGGGAACATTGCTGGTCATAGGAGCCGTGTTCCTGGGCAGAGGATTCAAGGTAGAAGCAGGAGCCGGAGTCGGAGCCGCCTGCTGGGGCATCTGGAAGGTAGGCATCTTGTATCCTGCATTCGTAAAGGCGCTCTTCTTGGAGGCTTCTGCCGCCTTCTTGGCATCCTCTACACTGGCCTGTCTTGCCGTTGCATCATCCAGACCTGTGGCAATTACGGTAATTCTGGCTGTATCTGCAACAGAATCATCATACATGGCGCCAAAGATAATATTGGCATCCTCGCCTGCCAGATTCTGTACATAGCTGGCGGCATCGTTGGCATCCATGAGACTGATATCTCCGGAAATATTGATAATCACATGGCTTGCGCCCTGGATGGTGGTCTCCAGCAAGGGACTGGATACGGCCTGCTGTACCGCCTCCAAGGCCTTATCATCTCCCTTAGCTTCTCCAATACCGATATGGGCAACGCCCTTGTCTGTCATGACAGTTTGTACATCTGCAAAATCCAGGTTGATCAATGCCGGCAGGTTAATCAGATCCGTGATGCCCTGAACAGCCTGCTGCAGCACCTCATCAGCCTTCTTCAAGGCCTCCGGCATAGTGGTGCGCCGATCTACGATCTCCAGCAGCTTGTCGTTGGGGATCACGATCAAGGTATCTACATTCTGCTTTAACTTCTCTATTCCCATCAAGGCATTGCTCATACGAGTCTTGGCTTCAAAACGGAAGGGTTTGGTAACCACACCAACGGTCAGGATACCCATCTCCTTGGCCAAACCGGCTACCACCGGGGCAGCTCCGGTACCTGTTCCGCCACCCATACCGCAGGTAACGAATACCATATCTGCGCCTTCCATCAGCTGACGAAGATCGTCCACGCTCTCTTCTGCAGCCTTCTCACCAACCTCCGGCTTGGCTCCGGCTCCCAGGCCCTTGGTAATCTTCTCCCCGATCTGGAGTACGGATGGTGCCTTGCACAGCGTCAATGCCTGCTTATCTGTATTCACGCCTACGAATTCAACACCGGCAATGGATTCGTCCACCATTCTATTCACAGCATTATTACCTGCGCCACCAACGCCGATGACGATGATCTTTGCAGATGATTCTGCTTCATTTGTCATAATTTCTAACAACGTACTTCCTCCTTCACGGCTCTTGCCTATTTATCTGCTTCTGAAAATCATTCAAAATTACTTGCTGTTACATACACAGATATATAATATAATTTATTCCTGAATTAATCAACTGTTTTTTTCTTAAAAATAAGGAAACCTAATCCGGGTCAAAGATGATATTCTGGGTGTCTTCCGTGAAATCTTCCAGATGGAGAATCCCCGACAGGCCGGATAGCTTGGGAAGGATGGCTGTCACACGGGTCATCTTCTCCTCCAGCAAAGAATCATCCCCCAGGCCGATCCGCACCTGGTCATAAAAAAGAGTCATGGACAGGTTCTCGGAGAATTCCACCCGATCCGGCACTATCTCATATTTTTTCGCAATTTTAGATAGGGCAAGTATGGTTTGGAAGACAGAGGGGTCCTCTATCGTCAAGGTCTCTCCCACAGCAGCCGGACTCAGGGACAAGCCCGTCACTTGGGGCACCTGGTTCGCTTTCTGATCCTCCCCTGCGGCGATGATCTCCAGCACCAGTCCGTCTTTATCAAAATAATAGTCAGTCTCCTCCAGGCTTACATATCCCACCGGCTCCTTCTCGCTGACATGGAGACGCACCTTATTCCGAGCCAGATATTCCACATCCACCGACTGCATAAAGAGAATATCCCTCAGATCAATATGGGAACGGAAGACAGACAGGAGGACAGAATTATGGGAAAGGAAGCCATCCTCCACCATATCTTCTACTTCCTGGGCCGTATAACGGGTGTTACCCACCACCTCTACTTCAGAAATATAGAATAAGATCCAAAAGAGGGCCGCAGCCAACAGAAGGCAACCCGACAGGGACAGCAGCAGAATTCTCCTGCCCTTACGGGAATGCCTTCGACGATTTTCCTTCTCTTTTCTCATGCTTCGTTCCCTTCCCCGGTAGTTCCAGAGCCGGAAATCAGCAAACCATGCCCCCTTCCACCCCTTCTGCTCTTATTCCGGAAAATTCTTCTTCAGATACATAACCAATACGATAAGATCCGCAATCACGGCTCCTATGGTGATAAAGGATACGATAACATAGGTATTCCCAAAGATAGCCATCATCACCTCGCAC
>CAVJHW010000035.1:3018-22243 GCA_963649395.1 Coriobacteriaceae bacterium
ACCTCGCACAGAGCCAGCACCACAAGGAAAAATCCCACTGCCTTCTGGTAGCGTTTCTCCTCCTGGGGTGTTCTTTTCTTCCTTTGAGGTGCATTCTTGCTTGAAAAGGCGGTAAGAATCCCCTCTCCCTTTCCTAAGAAAAATATTAGGGCCAGCACTGCCATGATGGCTGCCAGCACCCCATCAAGAATTGGACTGAACATATGATTTACCTCGCTGCTTCCTATACTGGGTCAGAAAAACCCGCCCACTCATCATAACAGATTTTCATCTGCTTGTCTATCCGGCCTTTCCACTTTCGGCCTCGCAGAGATTCTTCCCCTCCATTCCTGTCTCCGCTCTTCTTTTTTTCATCCACGTGCCATCAGGATGGCATCTTCTTTGGGTTCCTCATAATAATCTCGCCGGACTCCGATGGGCGCAAAGCCATTTCTTTCATAGAGACGGATGGCCTCTTCATTGCTTTTTCGTACTTCCAGATACAACTTCCCGGCTCCTGCCTCTCCTGCCCGGGAGATCAATTCTCTTACCAGCCTGCTGCCAATCCCCCTGCCCTGACAGGTCTTCGCTACCGATACATTGGTAATATCCCCCTCGTCCGGGACAATGACCACCCCGCAATATCCTGCGATTTTACCCTCCTCCTCTGCTACCAGAAAGAGGGTATCCTGGCGCAAAAGGAAGGAAAAAAAGCCATTTTCCGTCCAGGGCAGGGCAAAATTCTCCCTCTCTATCACCATGACCTCCTCCAGGTCATCCAGCTCCATCTCTCGTATCTTCACCATGTCTTGCGTCTCCTGTCCGCCTTATCCTCTATTCTCTGCTGTCTGTCTGCCTTATCCCCTATTCTCTTCTTTCTGTCCGCCTGATCCCCTATTCTCTGCTCCTGTCTGCTCACTGCCCCGCAGCCGCTCCGTCTGCCTTCTCATCTGTCTTGCCCCGCAGCCGCTCCATCCTCTCCCGCTCTGCCTGGGACAGGCGGAGATATTCCGGCCGGTGCTGGGCGGCGGTCTGAATCTGACCCCTCCCATACATCTCCATAGCCAAGGCTCCCAGGGCTGCCGCCCTCTGCCGATTCATATGGGGAGGGGCCTCCTGGTATCGCACCTGCAGCAATTGAGCCATCCTATCCCGATAGGCTGCCGCCCCGTCTCCCAGCAGGATAACCTCCTCCCCCAGCCGATTCAACTCCTCCGCCAGCTCCTGTACGGCCACCGCTCTTTGACTCCATACGATCTGCATTTGCCCCCTCTCAAAGCGGTAAATCCCGGTATATACCTGGGAACGCCTGGCATCCATCATGGGGCACACCAGCCCTTTCGCTCCATACAGATTATAGGCCAATCCCTCCAGCGTCGGCACAGCCACCAGGGGCTTATCCAAGGCCAAACCCAGGCCTTTGGCTGTGGCGGAGCCAATGCGCAGACCCGTGAAGGATCCCGGTCCCTCTGCCACGGCTATGGCATCTATGGTCTTTAGATCCAATTCCACCATAGATGCGGCCGTATCCAGCATGGGAAGCAGGGTCTGAGAATGGGTCTTCTTATAATTCACGGTATATTCCGCCAGCAGGATCCCATCCTCCAAAATGGCCACGGAGGCCGTCAAGCCAGAGCTGTCTATTGCCAGAAGTTTCATATCCTATCCATCCCTTCTATCCTATTCCTTCTATCCTATCCCCTCTATTCTATCCCTTCTATCCTATTCCTTCTATATCTATTCCCTCTATCCGAATTCGGCGATAATCAAAGCCTCGATCCAGATCCTTCTCTATGGTCACCGCCAACACCTGATCCGGGAGCAGGTCACCAATCTTCTCTGCCCATTCGATAAGGCAGACACCCGGGCCGAAGAAATAGTCCTCATAGCCAATCTCCTCCATCTCCTCCGCGTCCTCTATCCGATAGACATCGAAGTGATAAAGGGGCAGACGCCCCTGATGGTATTCCTGCAAAATGGTAAAAGTGGGACTATTGACCGGTTCTTTAATTCCCAATCCGGCCGCCAATCCCTGGGTAAATACGGTCTTGCCGGTTCCCAGATCCCCCTTCAGGGTACAGATCTGACCTGCCTCTATCCTCTCCCCCAGCCTTTTCCCCAGCTCAAAAGTTTCCTTCGGACTCCAAGTCTCTATCTCCATACTTTTGTCTCCCATCTGGCTCTTCCTATGCTAACCATCGATTCATTATACGGATATTGCCCCTCAAATTCAACCCAAACCCCTGGTTCCATGGATTCTTGCGTGCTAGGCACTCCCAGGTCTTTGCTCTGCTTCGGTCGGTGCCGGACCTGGGGGTGGGAAGGCCGGACCAGGTGCACAGCCTGGAAATTGTCTTGCACTCCTGGGGCTTCCCGGGTTATAATGTACAGGTTCCCCCCCCCAAGGGGGACCCGGCGCATCATTTTCCACAGATTCAACCTGAAAGGAGTATAGACATGGCAAATCCTATTGTCACCATTACTATGGAAAACGGCGATATTATGAAAGCGGAGCTGTATCCGGAGATCGCCCCCAATACTGTCAATAATTTTATCAGCCTGATTCAGGAGGGCTTCTACAATGGTCTGACCTTCCATCGGGTGATTCCCGGCTTTATGATCCAGGGCGGATGTCCCATCGGCAACGGCACCGGCGGCCCCGGCTACAGCATCAAGGGAGAGTTCTCTCAAAATGGCTTCCCCAATGCCCTGGCTCACACGGAGGGAGTCCTGTCCATGGCCAGAGCCATGAACCCCAATTCCGCCGGAAGTCAATTCTTTATCATGCATAAGGACGCTCCCCACCTGGATGGCGCTTATGCAGCCTTTGGCAAGATTACCCAGGGCATGGATGTAGTGGATCGGATTGCCAATGTTCCCACAGACTTTCGGGACTGCCCCCAGGCAGCCCAGAAGATCCAAACCATGACGGTGGACACCCAGGGAGTAAACTACTCCGCACCGGAAAAGTGCTGATAGGGCCCTCCTAGCAGAACTTTTCCATCCAATTCTGCATAATAGACCGGGTCTTCTCTTTGGATCTGCACCCGGCCGCTGGTAGCCTCCGTCAATTCCTGACGAAATCTCTCTTCCCTCTGCAGGGGCAGGATTATCTTCAGAGAGACTCTCTCTGTATAATCCGCCTGCAGGGTGGGAATCCTCTGCTGTCCCAGCAGATATTGAATCTTCCCCACGCCATTATAATCCGTCAGCAAGGTCAGGGGCACTCCCAGGATCTTCTCTATCACCTGGCTGGCCTCCAATCCTGCCTTGGCCGCTGCAGAGTAGGCCCGAACCAGACCCCCTGCTCCCAGCAGGGTTCCGCCAAAATATCGGGTCACAACGATCGCCGTATCATAGAGTTCTGCCCCCAGAAGGACCTCCAGCATAGGTTTTCCTGCTGTCCCGGAGGGCTCCCCATCGTCTCCGGCTCTTACAATCTCCCTGCGCTCCCCTGTCGTATAAGCAAAGCAATTGTGAGAGGCATTCCAATACTTTTTCTTCATTTCCTCTATAAATCCAAGAGCCTCTTCCTCCGTCTCCACGGGGCGAACCGTGGCGATAAAGCGGGATTTTTTCTCAACAATCTCCCCTTGACCGCCTCTGTAAACAGTTTTATAAGCTTCTAACACCGAAACCCTCCCCTTCTTCTCTAGTCATCAATCATTCCCCACCAGTGTATCACATTTGGGGCTTTATTTGAATGAAAATGTTTGTTATAATGAAAATCACGAACATCAGACGGGCGTGGTGGTGCGGAACAGCGTGCAGCATGGAGGTTTACTATGGATTTTGGAAGAGAAGGCGTTCAGCGCAGGAAGGAACAACTGGATTCTACTGCTCCTATGATGGGCAAGAAAGCAGGAATTTCCGCTTTGCGAGTCTTATTGCTAATACTTGCGACCTTTTGTGTCTGCATCATTTGTCTTGGGCTGGGAGCTTATCAAGGTATTATTGACAGTGCTCCTGCTATCTCCGATGTCAATATTATGCCCTTGGGCGATGCGACCTTTGTCTATGATTCCGAGGGCAACCAGCTGCAGAAGCTGAATTCTGCGGAAGGGAACCGTGTCTCAGTATCCATCAGCGAGATTCCCCTGCATATGCAGCATGCCATTGTTGCCATCGAGGATTCCCGTTTTTATGACCACAACGGGGTGGATCCCCGAGGGATGCTGCGGGCGGTGGCCGTAGCCGTCAGCACCGGCTTTCAGAGGACCCAGGGTGCCAGCACCATCACCCAGCAGCTGCTGAAGAATAACGTTTTCACCAACTGGACGGAGGAGAATCGCATCCAAAGCATCAAGCGGAAGATCCAGGAACAATATCTGGCTATAGAGCTGGAGAAGTCCCTGACCGCCGAGGGCAAGGATGCCAAATCCGTTATTTTGGAGAATTACCTGAATACCGTGAATTTCGGTGCCGGAGCCTATGGGGTTCAGACAGCTGCCCAGACCTATTTTGGCAAGGATTGCAAGGATCTGACTCTTTCCGAATGCGCCGTTTTGGCGGCGATTCCCCAGAATCCCAGCAAATGGAATCCCCGAAATCATCCGGAGAACAATGCAGAACGCCGGGAAACCGTATTGAATTATATGTTAGATCAGGGATATATCACCCAGGCAGAGCATGACGAGGCCCTCGCCGATGATGTCTATGCCCGTATCCAGGCACAGAATGAATCTTCCTCCGGCCTTTCTGTCTATTCTTATTTTATAGACGAACTGATCAGCCAGGTAAAGACGGATCTCATGGAGCAGAAGGGTTATACCTCGGTACAGGCCAACAATGCTCTCTACAGCGGCGGTCTGCGGATCTATTCTACCCAGGATCCGGAGATCCAGCAGATCATGGACCAGGAGTTCCAAAACGAGGAGAATTATCCGGATACCATACAGATCGGATTGGACTGGGCCTTGACCGTGGACCACGCGGACGGCACCCGTCAGAATTATAGTCGGGAAATGCTGCAGCTGTATTTCCGCAATACCGATGCAACCTTCGACCTGCTCTTTGATTCCCAGGAGGAAGCTCAGGCCTATATCGATCAATACAAGGCCGCCGTGGTAGGTCCCGATGACACCATCGTAGCGGAACGCAGCAGCTTCACCCCCCAACCCCAGGCTGCCATGACAGTTATGGATCAGAAGACCGGTTATGTCAAGGGCATTGTCGGCGGGCGAGGGCAGAAAACAGCCAGCCTGGTTCTGAATCGCGCCACCGATTCCTACCGGCAGCCAGGTTCTACCTTCAAGATCCTGTCCACCTACGGACCTGCTCTGGAGTTGGGCCGCATCAACCTGGCCACTGTGGTGACGGATGAACCCTACAATTATGAGGATGGCAGTCCCGTCCACAACTCGGACAATAGCTATCACGGAGATGTAACCATCCGAACCGCCATTACCTACTCCTATAACGTGGTAGCCATCAAGATTTTGACAGAGATTACCCCGCAAACCGGCTTCAACTATCTGCTACGCCTGGGCTTCTCCGAATTGATTGATGATACCAACTGGGATGTGATTCAGCCCCTGGCTCTGGGAGGTATCACCAACGGTGTCAGCAATTTGGAGCTGACAGCAGCCTATGCAGCCATTGCCAACGGCGGAGTCTATATCGAGCCCATCTTCTATACCAAGGTGACAGATCAGGAAGGTAATATTCTTCTGGAAAATACCCCGGTAGAGACCCGGGTCTTCAAGGACAGCACGGCCTATCTTCTGACCAGTGCCATGGAGGATGTAGTAAAGGAAGGTACCGGCGAGGACTTCCAATTGGACAATATGACCGTCGCCGGTAAAACCGGTACCACCAACTCCTATAAGGATCTGGTATTTGCAGGCTTCACCCCCTATTACACCGCTGCCATCTGGGCCGGCTGTGATGTCAATGTGGAGCTGCCGGAGGAATATAGGAACTTTCACAAGACCCTGTGGACCAATGTGATGAATCGGATTCATAGCAGCCTTCCCAATGTCAGCTTCAAGCAGCCCTCCTCGGTCAAAGAGGTTACTATCTGTGCCTCCTCCGGCCTGCTGGCGGGTTCAGGCTGTCCCAGGATAAAGGAATATTTTGAGCTTTCGGAGGTGCCGGAGGAGCGCTGTACCAGGCATTATGTGGCACCCACACCGACTCCTACACCGATTCCTACCGCCACACCTTCCGCCACCCCCTCGGCGACACCAACGGCCACTCCTTCTGTGACCCCCACGCCGACAGCAGCACCTACGGAGGAACCGGAACCTACGGAAGAACCGGAACCTACAGAAGAGCCGGAACCGGAAGAATAAGGCCCTCCCTACAGGGCCAGCCGGGCGGCCCCGTAGATTCCTGCGTCGTTGCCCAGCTGGGCCAGTACAAATCTGGCCTGGCGGCAGGCAGGAAAGGCATATTTCTGATAGCTTTTTTCCACAACCTCAACCAAAGCGTTTCCCGCCTTGGACACTCCGCCACCCAGGACGAAGATCTCCGGATCTGTCACGCAGGCATAAACAGCCAGCTGCCGCCCCAGATAGTCAGCGAATCGATCCACCACTTCTATAGCCAGACCATCCCCCTCCCGGTAAGCATCAAAGACCGCCTTGGCCGTCAACGAACCCTGCCGCAGCAGGCTGGGACGGTCATCGACAGCCAGCTGCCTGCCCGCCAGACGCACAATACCTGTAGCAGAGGCATATTCCTCCAGGCAGCCTCGGTTGCCACAGTTACAGGCTTCCTGCTCCCGGGGCTCTATCACACCATGGCCGATCTCGCCGCCAGCCCCGTGGGCGCCTGCTAGGATCTTTCCGTCTACGATAATACCTCCTCCGACACCGGTTCCCAGGGTGACCATAATCAGGTTCTCCGTTCCGCGGCCGCTGCCAGCCCACATCTCTCCCAGGGCTGCCACATTGGCATCATTTCCCACCTTGACCTTCAGATTCAAAGCTTGCTCTAATTCCCCCGCTACATCCTTGTGCCCCCAATAGAGATTCACGGCCGCAAGAGCTTCCCGGTCTCTTACCACGGGTCCGGGAACTCCTACGCCGATTCCGGCAATTTGATCCGGCTGAAGGTCCCTTCCCTTGCATTTTTCCAAAAGGGAAGAAGCTACATCCGGAAGGATCTTCTCCCCCTTGTTCTCCCTGTTGGTGGGAATCTCCCATTTTTCTACCAGGGTTCCCTGATCTTGAAAAATCCCAAGTTTCACTGTAGTTCCGCCGATATCCACGCCAATTACATACATTTTCATCCTCTCCTCCCGGGTGGTGGCTGCCCATGCACCCTTGGGCCAGGCAGCTGGTTTTCCTGTGTGGCGGTGCCGCTATAAGACAGCAGGGGAGTTCCTAGATATCTCCCCTTTTCTTGGCCAGATTCTCCTGGACCCTCTTGTAAAGCTCCTGGGCTGCATTATATCCCATCTTCTTCTGTCGGTGGTTGACTGCTGCAGTCTCTACGATGATAGCCAGATTTCGACCGGGACGGATGGGCAGGTTATGACAAACCACCTTATTGCCCAGGAATTCCGTATATTCTTCCTCCAGGCCCAAGCGGTCATATTCTTTGTTCTTATCCCAATCCTCCAGCTTGATGACCAGATTAATGGCATGGGTGTCCTCTACACTTTCCACACCGAAGAGCATCTTGACATCAATAATGCCGATGCCTCGCAGCTCAATAAAATGCCGGGTAATATCCGGCGCAGAGCCCACCAGGGTGGCATCGCTGACCTTGCTGATCTGAACCACATCATCACTGACCAGCCGGTGACCACGCTTCAGCAGCTCCAGGGCAGCCTCACTCTTACCGATGCCGCTCTCCCCCATAATCAGCACTCCCTCGCCAAATACATCCACCAGAACTCCGTGAATGGAAATCATAGGGGCCAGCTGCACCCCCAGCCAGCGGATGATCTCTGCGGTAAAAGCGGAGGTGCTCTTGTCCGTACAGAAGGTAGGGACGTTATACTTGCGAGCCAGCTCCAAAAGTTCCTCCCCCGGACGGGTCAGGGTGGTGAAAACCACGCAGGGAATCCCCTTGGAAATAAAGGCTTCATAGGCCTGGCACCGCTTCTCCATACGCAGATGCTGCAGATAGGTATATTCCACATATCCGATGATCTGGATCCTCTCATTGGCAAAATGTTCAAAATATCCCGTCAGCTGCAAGGCCGGCCGGTTAATCTCCGGAATCGTGATCTTGCAATCCGTCATGTCAACCTCAGGAGTCATATTCCTCAGGTTCATGTTTTCCGCAACCTTAGTTAGTGAAATTGATCTCATAGGTCGGACCCTCCCTTATTGTCTTCTTCCTATTTTTCTTCCTGCGCCTCTTTCTGCTACTCCTCTTTCTGCGTCTCTTCCTTCTGCGCTTCTTCTCTCTGCGCTTCTTCCTTCTCTTCTTCCTGTTTTTCTCCGTGAAAATATTGATACAGAGATTCGGCTGCCTTTTCATTCATGGCAGGAATCTTTCTTAATTCCTCCCTGTCAGCCGCCTTGATTGCCTCCAGACTGGCATAGTGGCGCATCAAGGCCTTGCGGCGGCTGGGGCCGATGCCCGGGATATCATCTAGGACAGAATGCACCTGACCCTTGCTGCGCAGGAGTCGGTGATATTCGATGGCAAAGCGGTGGGCTTCGTCCTGAATCCTGGTAATCAAATGAAAGCTCTCGCTGTCCCTATCTAGGGGGAGCTCCTCCCCCTTGTAATAAAGCCCTCTGGTGCGGTGATTGTCGTCCTTGACCATGCCGCATACGGGGATATCCAGTCCCAATTCCTCCAGAACCGCTAAGGCTGTATTGACCTGCCCCTTACCGCCGTCCATCATAATCAAACTGGGCAGCTTCTCAAAGCCCTTATCCTCCTCCAGACCTCGTCGGAAACGGCGTTCCAGAACCTCCTTCAGACTGGCATAATCATTGGGGCCTTCCACGGATTTGATACGGAATTTTCGATAATCCGCCTTCTTGGGCCTGCCCTTTTCATAGACGATCATGGAGCCCACAGATTGAAAACCGCTGATATTGGAAATATCATAGGCTTCCATCCGTTCCGGAGGCTCCATAGACAAGCAGCGGCCCAGCTCCTTGACTGCACCGATCGTTCTGCCCTCCTCCCGCTTCAGCCGTTCCCGATCCTGATTCAATAGAATCTGAGCATTGTGACTGGCCAGCTCTACCAGCTTTTCCTTCGTCCCTCTCTTGGGAATCCGGATGTGAACCCTCTGGCCTCTTTTTCGGCTCAGCCATTCTTCCACTACAGCCTGTTCCTCCACCTCCTCCGGCAGCATCAATTCCCCCGGTATGAAGGGGGTGCCTGCATAAAATTGCTTGATAAAGCTTAGCAGGACCTCCTGGCGGCTCTCTCCTGCGGCCACCCGCAGGTAGAAATGGTCTCTTCCGATCAGCTTACCATCCCGGATGAAGAAGATCTGTACCACAGCATCTCCTCCATCCATAGCCAGGGCAGCCACATCCCTGTCCTCTCCGGAGGATCCGGTCATCTTCTGGCGTTCCCCGATTTTACGAACGCTGTCCATCAGATCCCGGTATTCTGCCGCATCCTCAAAGCGAAGTTCCTCCGAGGCCTGCTTCATCTTGTCGGTCAATTCCCTTAAAACCTCCTGAAAGTTCCCATTCAGGAAATCCAGAACCCCCTCCACCTGCTTGCCATACTCCTCCTGGCCGATCCATCCCTGACAGGGCGCCTTGCATTGGTGAATATGATAATAGAGGCAGGGACGCTCCCTGCCCTGCTCTGTCGGAAGCTTCTTGCTGCAAGCCCGCAGACAATAGAGCTTCCGCACCAATTCAATGGTCTCCTTCACAGCTCCTGCACTGGTATAAGGACCAAAATAACGGGACTTATCCTTCTTCATCCGCCGGGCCAGCACCACCCGAGGATAGGGCTCCTGAACCGTCACTTGAATGAAGGGATAGGCCTTGTCGTCCTTCAGCATGGTATTGTATTTGGGACGATATTCCTTGATGAGATTGCACTCCAGAACCAAAGCCTCCAGCTCGGAATCCGTCACAATATATTCAAAGCGGGCGATCTGGGGCACCATTCGTTCGATCTTCAAGCCCTTATTGCGGCTGGACTGAAAATACTGCCTCACCCGATTCTTCAGACTGACTGCCTTGCCTACATAGATGATCTCATCCCTGGCATCATGCATCAGATAGACCCCCGGCTTGGCCGGGAGTTTCTTCAATTCTTCTTCTATATTAAATACCATCTTCCATTACTGCCTGACTCACAGCAGCATCCTGCTCACCAGCCGGGAAACCTTCCCGCCCTTCCATCTCCTCCTCAACCACAGGGGAGACTTGCTCCTCCGACTCCTCCTCAACCACAGGGGAGACTTGCTCCTCCGACTCCTCCTCAACCACGGGGGAGACTTCCTCCTCCGTTTTTTTCTTCACTTCATGGAAAATATCCATAAATTCTTTGCCGGTGATGGTCTCGCGCTGAATCAAAAAATCTGCAATCTGATCCAAAGCCTTGCGATTGGCTGCCAGCAGGTCTCGGGCCTGCTGGTAGGACTCCTTCAGCACCTTCATCACCTCATGGTCCACCTCGGTAGCCGTAGCATCTCCACAATTGAGAACGAGGCGTCCGTCCAGATATTGGTTTTCCTGCTGAGCCAGACCCATCAGGCCAAAAGTATCGGACATTCCATATTGGGTAATCATGGCCCTTACTATCTTGGTGGCCCGCTCAATGTCATTGGAAGCTCCTGTAGTCACATTTCCAAAGACCAGCTCCTCGGCCGCCCGGCCAGCCAGCAATCCTACTACCATGGCCTGAAGCTCACTCTTTGTATTCAGATATTTCTCTTCTTCCGGCACCTGCATCACATATCCCAGCGCGCCCATGGTTCGAGGAACAATGGTAATCTTCTGTACCGGCTCCGCATCCTTCTGCAGGGCACTGACCAGAGCATGACCCACCTCATGGTAGGAGACGATCCTTCTTTCCTCCTGACTCAGGATCCGGTCCTTCTTCTCCTTGCCCACCAATACAATCTCCACAGCTTCCAATAAGTCCTTCTGAGATACCGCCGTACGCCCCTTCTTGACAGCCAAAATAGCTGCCTCGTTGACCATATTTGCCAGGTCAGAACCTACTGCTCCGGAGGTTGCCAGGGCAATGGCATCAAAATCTACCGTTTCATCCAGGGCGACCTTGCGGGCATGCACCTTAAGGATATTCACCCGCCCCTTCAGATCAGGGCGATCTACAATCACCCGACGGTCAAAGCGACCGGGGCGCAGAAGAGCCGGATCCAGAATCTCCGGGCGGTTGGTAGCTGCCAGGATCAGGAGACCCTTGGAGCTGTCGAAACCATCCATCTCTGCCAAAAGCTGGTTCAGGGTCTGCTCCCGCTCGTCATTGCCTCCATAATGGGTATCCCTGGTCTTGCCGATGGCATCGATTTCATCGATAAAGATGATACAGGGGGCATTCTTCTTCGCCTCCTCAAACAGATCTCGAACGCGGGAGGCACCAACCCCCACAAACATTTCCACAAATTCCGAACCGGACAGGGAAAAGAAGGGAACATGGGCTTCCCCGGCCACTGCCTTGGCCAGCAGGGTCTTGCCGGTACCGGGAGGTCCCACCAGGAGAGCTCCCTTGGGAAGCTTGGCGCCGATAGCAACATATTTCTCCGGATTATGGAGGAATTCCACCACTTCCTGGAGGGATTCCTTGGCCTCATCCTGACCGGCAACATCCTGAAAGGTAACCCCCGTCTCCTGCTGGACGTAGGTCTTGGCCTTGCTCTTGCCAACCCCCATCATTCCCCCGCCTTTTCCCACAAAGCGCATGATCAAAAGCATTCCTACCACCAGGAAAACCATGGGCAGAACAATGCTGAAGACAGCCTCCAATATGGAAGCCTTCACATCCTCCGTCTTCTTGGAATATTCCACCCCATACTTCTCCAGCAGCTTGCCCAGCTCATTCTCATCCCCCACCAGGGTGGTCGAATAAGTCACTGTATTTTCCGTCGTTTTCTGGGTCTTGGGGGTAATGACCAATTTATTGGACTCAATCACAACCTTCCTCACCTGATCATCCTTGACCATCTCGACAAACTTATTGTAGCTGATCGTCTTCGGCGATGGCTGCCCTGACAGGTTGCTATATAAACCAACCAAGAGAAGACATACCAACAGGCAGATCAGAATCATCAAAAGGTTGGACTTATTCTTATGTTCGTTCTGATTTTGAGGATTCTCCTGCCTGTTTTTCTGATTTCCGGCTTCCTGATCCATCCTATTCCTCCCACTTGAATTCCTACGATGATTCTTATTCTATCAATTGCAAGGCTCTCAGCCCCTTTTGAATGCCTCCGTGGAACATGTCCTCCGTCACATAATCCGCCAAGCTGCGGATCTTCTGGGGAGCATTTCCCATAGCCACCTTCACCGCCGCATATTGGAACATAGACAGGTCATTGTTGCTGTCCCCGAAAATCACCGTATTCTTCCAATCAATCTTCAGAATGCGGCACAGGGAAGCAATCCCCACTGCCTTGGAAAAGCCCTTGGGAATCAGCTCTATGGTTCCCCCTGCCATTCCCTCCTGGTGGCGGATGGTATCATAGGTATCCGCCAAAAGGCTGCAAGCCCTCTCCGGATCCGAGCCAGGGCGGGCCTTAGCACTGATCTTATTGGCCCGCAGATCCTCCTCGTGCCCTCGGATGGGCAGCAGACGGCTGCCCAGCTGTCGGGTAATCAGGGGAGCGTACCAATCTACCGACTCATTGTACTCCTCCCCATCGTAATACATATGGTCCGGTCCTTCCATAACCGGAACCAGGCCATATTGTCGGAGAATCCGAATTGACCGCCAGGATTGCTCCGGCGTCTGCTCCTGGCTGAAGAGTCGCTTTCCCTCATATTCCAGATAAGCCCCACAGGCCGCCACAATCCCCTCAAAGCCCGCCTGCTCCAGATCCTCTGTCACAAAGGCCCGGGAGCGGCCGGTACACAGGAATGCCCTATGCCCCTTCCTCCGAAGGGCTTGAATCGCCTGGAGGGTACTGTCCGGAATCCCCTTCTCAATGTCGCAGATGGTTCCGTCTGCATCGAAAAAGACAGCTCTACTACCCATAATGTCCATCCTTTGTTTTCTCATCTATGAGTCCCTAGCGACTAGTACATCGTCTTCCAAATATCCCCAGGGCGGCTGGCACAGCCTCCACCACGAAGGAATGCCAGGAAGAGTTACCGGGGGTCAGAAGCGGAAATCCCTCTCTCCGCCTCGAATCTTCTCCAGATTCTCCACCAGGATCTCCCTTGTTCTCTCTCGGGGCACTTTAGGAATCTCCCTGCGGATCAAATCCTCCCCCAGAGCCTTTGTCTCCGGAGCGGCATAATCCTCCAGATATTCCTGCAGGGTCATTAAGGCATTGGGATGACAGCAATTGAGAATCTGCTGACTCTTACACAGGCTCATAAAGCGGTCTCCGGTTCGCCCTTCCCGGTAGCAGGCGGTACAGAAGGAAGGAATATAATCCATCTGCATCAGCCATCGAACCACCTCATCCAGGGTACGGGTGTCGCTGACATCGAACTGTTCGGAACACTCATCCTCCGGCTCCGGCTCAAAATAACCGCCTACGCTGGTCTTGGAGCCGCCGCTGATCTGGGAGATTCCATAGTGAAGGACCTTCTCCCTGCACTGCTGGGACTCTCTGGTAGAAATGATCATGCCGGTATAGGGCACAGCCACCCGGATACAGGCTATAATCTTGGCAAAAATATCATCGCTGATTCCATTGTCGAAGACGTCGGGATCAATGTCATCTGCCCGCTTGATCCTGGGCACACTGATGGTATGGGGGCCCACGCCATAGACTGCCTCCAGGTGCTCCGCATGCATCAATAGCCCGGCGAACTCGTAGCGGTACATCTCCAATCCAAAGAGAACTCCCAAACCTACATCGTCGATTCCGCCTTCCATGGCTCGATCCATAGCCTCTGTATGATAGTTGTAATCATGCTTAGGTCCCGTGGGATGCAGCTTCAGGTAGCTTTCCTTATGATAGGTCTCCTGGAAGAGAATATAGGTGCCGATTCCTGCCTCCTTCAGCTTGCGATAATTCTCCACCGTGGTAGCCGCAATGTTGACATTCACCCGCCGAATGGCGCCATTCTTATGTTGGATGCTGTAAATCGTTTGAATACTTTCCAGGATATACTCGATGGGATTATTCTTAGGATCCTCCCCGGCCTCGATGGCCAGCCGCTTATGCCCCATATCCTGCAGGGCAATTACCTCCTGCCTGATCTCCTCCTGGGTCAGCTTCTTGCGGGCGATATGGGCATTCTTCTTATGATAGGGACAATAGACACAACCATTAATGCAATAATTCGACAGATAGAGCGGGGCGAAGATCACAATCCGATTCCCATAGAAATCCTTCTTAATCTGCTCCGCCAATGCAAAGATTTCCTGATTCCACTGAGGAATCTCACAAGCCAGCAATACGGAAGCTTCTCTGTGGCTCAAACCCTTCCGAAGCCTGGCCTTGTCTAAGATTTTCCCAATCAGCTCTTCATTGGCCTTATTCTGGTCCGCATAAGCCAGAGTGTCCAGAACCTCCTGGTTGTCAATAAAATCATCCGCACAATTTGATTTTGGATCATACATACCATTACCCCCTTCTACATACAAAAGGCAGTCCTCTTGCTCCGACTGCCCCTTCTCTTCCATATGTTCAACCCTTAGCGCCCTCTTCTATCAAGGAGTGCAAAACAGCCTTGTTCTTGGGATAAATTGCATAAAAGGTGTCCGTGGCCGCCCTGGTAAAGACCTGAAACTCCTCCACCATACCGGCAGTCCGCGGGATCTCATAGGCCAAGGTATAGACATCCTTGGCTATCTTATTGATCAAGGAGGAATCCTTCATCCGCCCCAATCCCAGCAAGAGGGAAGAATAAGACTTGTCATCCTTGCACAAATTCAGGTACAGACGGGTCATATTACACAATTCCTGATATAGGATCTCCTGACCTGCTTCCCCATATTCTGCGGCGATGGATACGCCCCAATCCTCCAATATCTGCTGCTTCTCTTTATCATGATTCCGTCTGCCGAAGAATCCGCCTGTGGCATGCTGCAAATAATGCATAGAAAGCCAGCCGCGGATATAATAATCCACCTCCGCCGGATCCTTACCTCTCTGCTTGTAACGCACCTCCCACAGTCGAGTACGAAGCTGGTTCTCCGGGGTCATGCCCTCCGCTGCGATCTTAGCATCCAGCAGTTCCTTTCTTAACTCTCTGTCCACTTCAAGATAATATTCATCCCAGGACACTGCATCACTCATTCTTGCGTCCTCCTGTGTTAGATTCTGAAGATCCGATTGGGTGTTAGGACATCCAATTGATGGTTTTATTTTAACATATCGGTCTGGAAAGTACAACCGCATTTTCATGGTGGGGATAGACCGCGGACTGGACATCCAATGGGAACGGGCAAACCTTTGGTTGCAAGAGGTCTCCATAAATGATACACTCACCCTGATATATACTATAGCAAGAGGGGGATACCAAGTTGAATAAGACTTCGGATGAGTCGAGTAGGGTCTTCGACTGCGCAGTGGACGCAGGGCGGATTCTTCTAAGCTGCGGGGCTGAGATCTACCGTGCCCAGGAAACGATGGAACGAATTGTGCAAGCCTTCGGATGCAGCAGCAAGGATTTTTTTGTCATGATCAACGGAATTATCGCAACGATAAAAACCAGAGAGGGGAAGGTCTATACCCGAATTCTGAACGTACCCATCTCTGGCATCACTCTGGACAAGATCGAAGAGGTCAATCGTCTTTCCAGGGAAATTGAAAGGCAGCATTTATCCATCGATGAAGTGGAAGCCAGATTATCTGCCATCAAGCAGGAGCCAGATAATAAGCTAAGGACGAACCTGCTGGCCGCCGGTATCGGTTCTGCCTGTTTTACTTTTATGATTACTCCTTCCCTGCCAGACAGTCTGGCAGCAGGTCTCGCAGGTTTACTGGTACAGTTAGCGCTGACCGGCTTTGGCAGGTTCAAAATATCTAAAATTGTCACCAACATCATCTGCGGTTTTATTGCCGTGATGGTCTGCGCTCTTCTGCGCCTGGCAGGAATAGAGGGGGTTCTAAGCCATATGGTATTGGGAGCTGTTATGCCTCTCATTCCCGGTGTTCCCTTGGTTCTGGGGATTCGGGAATTGATGGCAGATTGCTATCTCTCCGGCATCATACGCCTGCTGGATACCGTATTGATCCTTTGCGGTATTGGCATAGGCGTCTATCTTGCCTTGCAGCTTACTCACCTTACAGGAGTCGTAACCATATGAATACCTTTTTATCTATCCTTCTCATGTCCGCTGTTGCTGCGGGCGGAACCGGTGCTTTTTCCATCTTGTTCCGCATCAAAAAAACACATTTTTGGATATGCAGCCTGGTAGGCGGTCTTGCCTGGGCTCTTTATCTTACCCTTACTCATCTGGGCGTGTCCAAGGGAATTGCTTATTTCTTTGCCTCGGCAACCGTCTGCCTGTCATCCAGAATCCTGGGGGTTCTTCGAGAATGTCCTGTCATCGTTTTTATGCTCCCGGGCATCTTCCCCCTGGTTCCCGGCGTGACAGGATTCAGCACCATCTACCAGTATATCAGCAATGACATGACCGATATTCAGGAAAATGTACGCACCACACTGGGAAGCGCCATAGCCATTGTATTGGGAATTCTTTTTGTATTTGCAATTCCCCAGAAAGCCTTCCATCTCCTGTCTCCCCATAAATCCGATAAATCCGGTAAATCCGGTAAGGTACTTTGAATGCCCCGGCTAATTACAAAAGCCGGAAGGGAGAGAACTTCTTTCCGAAGTCTCTCCCTTCCGGCTCTATTTAATTCACTTGATATACGTCCGCATATTGAAGCCCAAATCGCAAGGCATCCGCATGGCTGGCAAAGTAGATGTCCACATGTCCATAGGCGGTTCCCCGATCTTGAACCGTATATACATGCCCGTTGATGGAAAGCTGGGTTCCAAAGGGTACCCCACCCATGGCAACGGTCACGCCCTGCACTGCAGTGGCGCCACTGGCGGTTGTGGCGGCTGAGGATGCCCATTTACCACAACATTTCGCGCAGGCACAGTAGGCGGTTAACTTGAAATTACCCAGATAGACTCCGCCGGAACTTCCATGATCGGAAGTTGAGGCAGAATTCGAATCGTCAGTCGTGGAACTCGACTGCTCCCCAGAGGAATTCGTACCGCTGCCCGCGTCTGCGGTGGAATTCGAAGTCGAGGCCTGACTTCCCTGATTCGAAGCGGCTGCTGCGGCTGCTGCCTGCTGGGCGGCTTGGGCTGCCTGGGCGGCTTGGGCTGCCTGGGCTGCCTGTGCGGCCTGGGCTGCCGGATTCAGCACCATCTACCAGTATATCAGCAATGACATGACCGATATTCAGGAAAATGTACGCACCACACTGGGAAGCGCCATAGCCATTGTATTGGGAATTCTTTTTGTATTTGCAATTCCCCAGAAAGCCTTCCATCTCCTGTCTCCCCATAAATCCGATAAATCCGGTAAATCCGGTAAGGTACTTTGAATGCCCCGGCTAATTACAAAAGCCGGAAGGGAGAGAACTTCTTTCCGAAGTCTCTCCCTTCCGGCTCTATTTAATTCACTTGATATACGTCCGCATATTGAAGCCCAAATCGCAAGGCATCCGCATGGCTGGCAAAGTAGATGTCCACATGTCCATAGGCGGTTCCCCGATCTTGAACCGTATATACATGCCCGTTGATGGAAAGCTGGGTTCCAAAGGGTACCCCACCCATGGCAACGGTCACGCCCTGCACTGCAGTGGCGCCACTGGCGGTTGTGGCGGCTGAGGATGCCCATTTACCACAACATTTCGCGCAGGCACAGTAGGCGGTTAACTTGAAATTACCCAGATAGACTCCGCCGGAACTTCCATGATCGGAAGTTGAGGCAGAATTCGAATCGTCAGTCGTGGAACTCGACTGCTCCCCAGAGGAATTCGTACCGCTGCCCGCGTCTGCGGTGGAATTCGAAGTCGAGGCCTGACTTCCCTGATTCGAAGCGGCTGCTGCGGCTGCTGCCTGCTGGGCGGCTTGGGCTGCCTGGGCTGCCTGTGCGGCCTGGGCTGCCGCTGCCTGGGCGGCTGCTGCTTGGGCGGCTGCCGCTTGCTGCGCTGCCGCCTCTTCCTGTTTTGCCTGAACCAGAAGCTGATTCAAGCTTTCCTCCTGCGCCTGTATCTGGCTAACAAGACTTGCCTGCTGATCCTGAGCCCCTGTCAATTCCTCTGCACAAGCTCTCAAATCCTGATAAGTAGCCTCATACAGCTCCTGAACCTGTTCCTGCTGCGCACTTCTCTGTTCCTGCAGCTGGCGGATGGCTTCCTGCTCCTCCTGAATCTGAGCCTCCTTGGCTGCCACCGACTCTCTGGTCTCCTGATAGGCAGCTAACATCTCTCTGTCATACTTGGTGATGGAGGACATGGTATCTGCCCGATTCAGGAATTCCGAGAAACTTTCCGCGGAAAATAAAGCTTCCAAGGCTCCATTGCTGGTGGAGTGCTCGTACATGTACTGAATCCGCAGCTTCATATCCTCATATTGTTCTTCTTCCTGGGCTTTCGCCTCCTCCAGGCTTGCCTGCAGCTGAACCAGCTCCACCTGCTTGCCATCATAGGCCCTCTGGAGCTCTTCCAAGCCACCTGTCAATTCCGACAATTGACGATTCAACTCCGTCAGATAAGCCTCCGATTCCCCCTTCTTAGATTCCAGGGCGGCAATTCTGGCCTCTGTAGTCTGGAGTTCCGTCTCCGTCTCTTCCTTCTCCTGCTGTCTCTCGCCAATCTTCTCCTGGGTGGTAGAACCATAGCAAGGAAAAACCTGGGCCAACAACAGGATCAAAGCCAGTACGACATACCAATTCTTTCTGCCTTTTTTGATTTCTCTTTTGTTACTTTCTGTACTTTTTTTCATTTTTACACCTCATGTTACCCCTGAATCTGTCCGGAATCCCCCGATTCCCAACAGACTGGCACCAAAGGCAAAAAAGCCTTCACTCCCCGTGCCTTCCTGATTATAACACAGGTTTCAGAGAAATGAAAGCTTTTTTTAATCTTTTGTAACATAAGTGTAATATTTACTCAGAAAGCCCCGGACGGCAGACGCAAGCTGTGGGATGCTTGCATACCACAGCTTGTGGATATCGGACGGGCAAGCCG
>CAVJHW010000036.1:0-19980 GCA_963649395.1 Coriobacteriaceae bacterium
TTTCGCCTTCGGTTGCCCTTTCCGCTTGTGCTTGAGGCACAAGCTCCAGCCCTTCTTCCGGGAATCCTGCCAGCCAAGTGTTTCTAATCAAGCCTGCGGAGGCCTGCCTCCCTGCTGCACCTGCCCCAGCGCCGTCTCCACCCTGTGATTTCCAATGTCCTGGTAAGAAAGCCGAATATTCTGCACGAAAGAATGCGGGGTAATAATTGCTTTTGTATAGGAGGATGCATCATGTTCGGTAAAATTCAGGAGAGCCTAAAGAAAGGTAAGGATGAGCGGCACAAAAAACGGCTTGAAAAGAAACGGATACGACTCGAGCAAGCCGCTGCGGATGCAGCTCGTGAAAAGGAGCGGCTTCAACAGGAAGCTCAAAAGATTCAAGCTGAAAAAGATCGTCTTCTATCCCTCGATGACAAGGGTTTGATGGTTGAGCTCGTTCTGGCAATGAGAGGTTTGTACTCTCAGATAGAAGAGATTCAGATTCGGCAGGATACTTTAACTACAAAAATGAAAGATATTGAGTCAGACATTTCTTCAATCCGTGAAGATATTTCAGATTTGGAGAGCAAGATGAATACTGCTGATTAATGCATCACAAAAGAGGAGAGAAAGCCATGATAGTTTCCACACATTCTCTACGCGAGAATGGCAAATCACCTCAGGAATATCCTGCGTGATTTTATCAACTAACATTGTGTCAGCACAACGGTCTGACATATATTCTGACTCTTGCGATACACAGGGCGGGGGCGGTGCCGGGGCAGGGGGTGCAGGTAGGCAGGCCTCTGCAAGCTTGATTAGAAGTACTTGGCGGGCAGAGGATCCGGAAGAAGGGCTGGAGTCCGTGCCTCAAGCACGGACGGAAAGGGCAACCGAAAGCGAAAGCATCAGCTTTCGGTTGAGTTTGCCCGGTGCCCTTCTGGAGGATCCGATGGCCGCTTAGTACTTCTTCAAGCTGAAGCCCAGCCTGCCGGACTGTACCCCCTGCCCCGGCACCGCCCCCGCCCGTCACTGATACGACAGACTTTCGCCTGTTACTTGTAGGGGACAAACAAGAACTGTCCCTATAAGCATTGACAAACCTCACCTTTTGTTTTATTATCAAGGGCGTAGGAAGATTGCATAGGAAGTTTTACAAAAGAAGTTTTATCATAATTGAATAGGGTCGCCTGCACAGCTTAGAATAGCATTCGCATAATTGCTTATTCTTGTGGAAGTCCGGTTGGAATCCGGGACGGTTATATCCCCGCTGTGATAAGGACGAAAGCTGCTGAACCACTGGATGGCCGGGAAGGGGCAGTGAGTAGGCTTGTACTTTAAGTCAGAATACAGAGAAGCTGGAGACCAAATCAGGAATTTCCGGAGGCATAACGGACTTGTTTTTCTTTTTCTAAAGGAAATGTAGGAGTTTCTCTTCGGAGGGGCTCTTTTTTGATGACCCATCGATCCCCTTTTCCTGGAGCTGTGTAACCATGTGGAAGGCACGTTGAGGCAGACGTGTTCACCAAATATATTATCATACAAAGGAGAAAGCTTATGAAAGCAAAAAAGCAATGGATGTCACTGTTGGGTGCCGTCATGATGGCTGCGACGCTGGTATTTCCGGCTGCACAGACGGTTAAAGCAGCAGACAGACCGGTAGTAAGTGCAACAGTAGGTAACGTAACAGGTGCGGAGGTAGGAGATATCATTTCCCTCCCCATCACCTTCACCAGTGGGACTGCTAATCTAGTAGGTATCCATGGAGAATTGACCACAAGGAATGGAGAGGACAGGGTCACCAATTATGACAGCACTGTGCTGTCGTATCAGGGAACATCCTATGATGATGGGATTCCTCCCGCTATGACAAGTGAAGCTGGTGGAAATTTCGGTTACGTAGGAGTTACTGGCTTCGGAAGCGGCACCATCAATGTGAAGTTCAAAGTGTTGAAGTGCTCCGAGAAGCCTGTCACTGTAACAATCAAGAATCTTTATTTCACCAGCGGCAGCCCCGATTTCTTGGATGGTGCTTCTGTAGAATTGACTTCTACCGTCACCATTAACCATCCCCAGGATCAGCAGAAGGTAGTTGAGACTCCTGCTACCTGTCAGTCTGCGGGACACAAAACCGTGACCTGTGGTCTCTGCGGTGCCACCCTGGAGGATGAGGATCTTCCGATGACTGCTCACAGCTGGGGAGAGTGGGAGTATCTTTCTTCCGATGATGAGCCCACCTGTACCAAGGTAGGTGTTCAGCACAGAAAGTGTACGGTATGTCAGACTGTGGATACGGAAACCAAGGAAGTTCCTATGGTAGACCACAAGTATGAATGGACCACTGAGAAGGAAGCCACCTGCACCGAGAAGGGCGTAGAGAAGGGTATTTGCTCTGTATGCGAGGCTACGACAACCCGCGAGATCCCAGCCAAAGGTCATACCTGGAAGATCGCGGATGATACCGATAAGGATGGCTGGAAGGTCGTAACCGAGGCTACCAAGGATAAGGAAGGCAGCAAGGAGAGAGTATGCTCCGTATGTGAGGAGAAGGAGACAGCAGTGATCGCTAAGCTGACACCTACACCTACCACCACTCCTTCCGGCAAGACCGACAGTAAGACCAGCGGAACTACGAACAAGACCAGCGGAACCACCAGCAAGACCAGTGGAACCAAGTCCTCCACTACCTCTACCGGTACTGCAGTGAAGACCGGCGATACCTTCGCACCGGTTCTCTATGTAGGTCTGATCCTGGCAGCGGCCTGTGGAATCACCGGTTCCCTTGTTGTAAAGCGCCGTAAGAATCACTAATCCGGGAATGTAGCGGATGCTGCATTCTTACATTTCCGGAAGCATGGGTTTGGGTCTGCCAAGACCCGAACCCATGCTTTCGTATTTTTGACAGACTTGATTTGACATCCTCCACATTTGCCATGGCTCAGGGAGAACTGGCAGATGTGGAGAATGCCAATAGCAGCTCCGGCAGAAACGGTATGGATGCTACAGGGGATTCCCGGCTTAGGATCGATTACAGTGGCGATAACCCTATAAGAGTTCTGCAGGGACTCGAAGGGAGGCAGGAACTTGTATGGGAAATAGGACGAAGACAGAGAGGATAGAGAGAGATGAATAGCAGGACAGATGCGGTGATTCGCGAGGTGGAGAAGGTTATTATCGGTAAGAGGTCCGTGGTGGAACGGGTTTTGATGGCTATTTTGTCGGAGGGGCATGTCCTGTTGGATGATGTGCCTGGTGTAGGTAAGACCACCTTGGCGGTGGCCTGCTCCCGGGTCATGGGTATGATGTACCACAGAATCCAGTTTACCCCGGACGTAGTTCCCTCGGATATCGTGGGATTCTCCATTTACAATAAGGCAACCGGCAGCTTTGATTACAAGCCCGGCGTGGTTATGACCAACCTTCTGCTGGCGGACGAGATTAACCGTACCTCCAGCAAGACCCAGTCGGCTCTGTTGGAGGTTATGGAGGAGGGGCAGGTGACGGTAGATGGTATGACCCATACCCTGCCCAGACCCTTTGTGGTCATTGCCACCCAGAACCCGGTAGGATCTGCGGGAACCCAGCTCCTGCCCCAGGCTCAGCTGGACCGTTTTATGATTCGGCTGGAGATGGGATATCCGGATTATCAGAGCCAGGTGGATATTCTGCGGGATCGGCAGACGGTCAATCCCATGGACTCTGTGGAGGGGATTATCAGCGGTCAGGACATCCTGGATATGCAGGAGGAGGTTCGCAATATCCATGTGGAGGATGCTATTCTGGAATATGTGACTTCTCTGGCTATGGCAACCCGCCAGGATGAGATGATCCGTCTGGGGGTCAGCCCCCGAGGAGCCCTGGCTGTGGTGCGTATGGCCAAGGCCCATGCCTACCTGGATGGTCGGGGATATGTGACCCCGGAGGATGTGCAGCAGGTCTTTCTGGATGTCTGTGCCCACAGAATCATCCTGAATCCCAAGGCCAGGGTGGCGGAGTTGACGGCTCAGGCTGTATTGAAAAATGTGCTCAAGCAGACCAAATCCCCGGACAGCGGCCGCTAAGGGGGAAATATCACAGGAGAAAGCGGGAATGGCTCTCTCATCAGCCGAGGAGGTTAGGGGATGAAAATGAGAAAGAAGTTATTGGCAGGACTTATGGCAGCCGTCCTGCTTGTCACCGGTTCAGGAAGGACCCGGGTAAGGGCGGAGGAGGCAGCCGTCGACTCCCAGGAGCTTCGGACCATGCAGCAGAAGATTCTGGACTGGAAGTGCCCTTCGGCGGAAGCAGGAGAGCTTTTGACTGGAGATCTGCTGGATGGGGCAGGGCAGGCAGCCAGCGATTGGTTTGCCTTTGATATCGGTCGTATGGGAAATGAGGATAAGAATAATCAGGCTGCCTATCTGGCCAGACTAGAGGATGTGGTAGAGAAGATCTATCAGGAGATGGCGGAGGATTCTGCCACGGTGATGAGGGAATACCGCCTGACGGATCTGCATCGAATGGTTTTGACCATAGAGGCCTGCGGAGGAGATCCCACTGCTTTCGGAAGCGATCCGGAGGGCAATTCCATTGATCTTATCAATGATTCTGTCTGGAACAGCCTCTGGGGAGATCCGGGAGATCAGGGAATCAATGGTTATATCTGGTCCTTGCTGGCAGTAGACAGCCAGTCCTATCAGGAGCCGGAGGATGCCCAATGGACCAGGGAAACCTTGCTGACAGAGCTTTTGTCCCGTCAGCTGGAGGATGGGGGCTTCGGCCTTACCCTCAAGGATGCTTCGGATGTGGATCTGACCTCCATGGCCTTGACGGCTTTGGCTCCCTACGGGGATTCTGACCAGACTTATACCTTTACCAGCGAGGTAAGCGGGGAGGAAGTTACCACTACGGTGGATCAGGCAGCAGAAAAGGCCTTTGCCCGCTTGTCAGACCTGCAGGGGGAAGATGGCAGCATGGTGACCTATGAGGAGCGCACCTCCGAGAGTACCAGCTGGACTATGATGGCGTTGGCTTCCTGGAACCGGGATCCGGGAGAGGATGAGCAATTTATCAAAAACGGCAATAGCCTGATAGATGGGCTGCAGGCCTTCCAGCTGGCAGATGGAGGGATCATCCACAGCCTGGACGGAGATGAGGAGGAGACCGAGGGCAATACCCTAGCAGGATATCAGGCTATCTATGGTCTGGAAGCAGTCTGCCGCCTAAGAGAAGGAAAATGCAGGGTCTTCGACTTGTCAGACGCTCCCACAGTGACAGCAGACGAAGTGGAGGAGGCAGCCGCCTCCCTGCCGGAGCTGGTGCAGGAGGAGGAGAAGACCGGAAGTCAGGTGCAGGAGGAGACCAGCAACCGTATGATCTATCTGACTGCAGGCATAGCTGCCGCCGTGGTGGTGGTAGTGGTGGTATTCTTGGTTCTGGCTCTCAGGGATAAGAAGAAAAAGCAGAATCCGTTGGGATCCGGTGCTCCATCGGGTGGAGATGGAGAGGATGAGGATGAGGACGATGACTGGTAAAGGCGGGGAGCCGGAGGATGTAGACATCCGTGCTGCACGCTGGAGCCGTCTCCGCCACGCATGAAAGCCAGCTGCTCCGCACTACCACAAATGAAGGCTTGACAAATATCCGTGCTTCGGCGCAAGCCCCCAAGGGGACTAGCGTTGCGTCGCAAGCTTGCCCTCAGCCCGGCTGCTTGTCGGGGCTTTCATAATAAAATCTCAGAGGGAGAACACCCCACTTTCGGGTAAAACCGGAGGGGGTGTTCTTTTCTTTTTCTTTTCAGCCTTTTTATTGCATGGGGAGGGGCTCTGTCATATAATGAACGTAGAATCTGGACAGCTGCCTTATGTCACAGGCAGGTTTGGTTACGGTAAAAAGTCTAAGGAGAATGTGAAGGGAAGGAGGGGCCCCTATGTCTGAGCAGAAATTAAGGGAAGGAGCAGAACCCCCGGCTGTTTTGCCCTTGCCCATTGGCATCACCAGCTATCCCAGGGCTTGTACGGAGTACTATTATGTGGATAAAACCCTGCTGCTGAGGGATTTTATTGAAGAACGCCCCATGGTGACCTTATTTACCCGTCCGCGGCGTTTTGGAAAGACCCTCAATATGGATATGCTGCGGACTTTTTTCGAAAGGAGCGACCAAGATACTTCGATTTATTTTCAGGACAGGAAAATCTGGGCCTGTGGACAGAAATATCGTGATTATCAGGGAAAATATCCTGTCATTTTTCTGACCTTTAAGGATGTGAAATTTCATACTTGGGAAGAAACCTTCCAGGCCATTCGGGAATTATTTGCCCGGGAGACCCGGAGGCATAAGGAGATACTCACGGGAGATTCCTGTGACAGATACGATCGCCAGATTTACGAGAAGCTTTCCAGTGGGCAGGCCAACGAGGTGGAGCTGGCGGCAGCCCTGCTGGATCTCTCCCGGCTGCTGCACCAGCACTATGGAATCGCGCCCATTATTATCATCGATGAGTATGATACACCGATACAGCAGGGATATCAGAAGGATTATTATGATAGAATCATTCTGTTTATGCGTAACCTCTTTTCCGGGGGATTGAAGGATAATCCCCACCTGTCCTATGGCTTCCTGACGGGAATTCTGCGGGTAGCGCAGGAAAGCATTTTCAGTGGGATGAACAATCTTGCTGTCAATTCTGTCCTGGATCACAAGTACAGCTCTTACTTTGGTTTTACCGCAGACGAGGTCAGGGAGATGGCCGACTACTATCAGGCTACAGACAAATATCAGGAAATCTGCCAATGGTATGATGGATACCGCTTTGGCAGAAGGGAGATTTTCAACCCCTGGTCAGTGGTCAGTTATTTCAGCTGCGGATGTCAGCCTCGCCCCTTTTGGGTGGCCACCGGGAGCAATGATATTATCGGAGAGATTCTCACAGAGGCCAATCAGGAGATATACCATCGGCTGACCGCCCTGGTCAATGGAGAGTCTGTCACCACTTATATTGACACCGATGTGGTATATCCGCAGATCAAGCAGAATCCTTCCACCGTCTACAGCTTTTTATTGGTTACTGGCTATCTTAAGGTTTTAAAAATGACACCGTCCTTCAGCGGAGATATGATATGCGAGGTGGCTTTGCCCAATCAAGAGGTTGCTATCGTCTATAAGAAGGAAATTCTTCAAAAATTGGATTCTATGATTCCGCCATCCACGGTCATCGCCGTGCAGGAGGCGATTTTCTCGGGGGATAGCGGGAAAAGAGTGGAAGTATCTGTTGAGGAGGAAAAGGCAGACAATCTCTAAGACTTGCAGCATGGTCTTGACGGAAGGGGACTTTTGTACGTATAATGGATTGGTTGAAGCAAATGAATGATCGGATGCGGGAGTGCCGCATCTGCCCCAGGAATTGCGGAGTCAACCGCCTGGAGGGGGGCAAGGGCTTCTGTGGGGTAAGCGGCCAGATCCTGGTGGCCAGGGCGGCCTTACACCTGTGGGAGGAGCCCTGTATATCCGGCCAGGAGGGATCCGGGACAGTCTTCTTCTCCGGTTGTTCCCTAGGCTGCTCCTTTTGCCAAAATGGGGCCATCCGAAGGGGGCAGAGGGGACGGATCTATTCCCTGCAGGAGCTGGCAGAGAGCTTCCTGGACTTGCAAGGGCAGGGAGCCAACAATATCAATCTGGTAACAGCGGGGCATTATCTGCCCCAGACGGCAGCAGCTCTAAGCCTGGCCAGGGCGCAGGGACTTACCATCCCTGTGGTCTATAACAGCTCCGCTTACGAGAAGCCCGAGATGCTGAGCTTGCTGGAGGGTCTGGTAGATATCTACCTGCCGGATTTCAAATACATGGATCCGGAGCTGGCAGATCAGTATTCCCATGATCGGAATTATCCTTCCATTGCCAGGAGAGCTCTGGAGGAAATGGTCAGACAGGCGGGACAGCCGACCTTTGACTCTCGGGGCTTGATGACCAGGGGCGTGGTGGTGCGCCACCTTCTGTTGCCGGGGCATGTGGCAGATTCCAAGAGGGTGGTAGAATACCTTTACAAGACCTATGGGAATTCCATTTACATCAGCTTGATGAACCAATATACCCCCATGCCTGCCATGGCCGGGGATCCCCTCCTGTCCAGGAGGGTGACAAGCCGGGAATACAAGCGGCTGGTGGATTATGCCCTTTCCCTGGGCCTGGAAAATGGCTTCCTTCAGGAGGGCCGGACGGCTTTGGAGAGCTTTATACCGGATTTTGACGCAATGGATGCGTCGGAAAAGAGGAAAGAATGAGAGTATTAGTCACCGGCGGTGCCGGATATATCGGAAGTCATACCTGCGTGGAGCTCCTTCAGGAGGGACATCAGGTGGTCGTCGTGGATAATCTTTACAATGCCAGCCCCAAGGCCCTGGATAGAATTCGGGAGATCACCGGCAAGGACCTGACCTTCTACCAGGCGGATGTCTGCGACAGGGAAGCCATGAATGAAATCTTCGACCGGGAGCAGGTGGAGGCTGTCATTCATTTTGCCGGCTACAAGGCGGTGGGAGAATCCGTGGCCAAGCCTTTGGAATATTATCGCAATAACCTGGAGGGGACTTTGACCCTCTGCGATATTATGCGGCAGCATGGAGTAGGCAATATCATTTTCAGCTCATCAGCTACTGTCTATGGCGATCCGGCGGAGATTCCCATTACGGAGAATTGCCCCAAGGGCATCTGCACCAACCCCTACGGCTGGACCAAGTGGATGCTGGAGCAGATTTTGACAGATATTCAGCATGCCCAGCCCGACTGGAATGTTATTTTATTGCGGTATTTTAATCCCATCGGTGCCCACAAGAGCGGTCAGATCGGGGAGGATCCCAAGGGAATCCCCAACAATCTCCTGCCCTATGTAGCTCAGGTGGCGATTGGCAAATTGCCCTGCCTGGGAGTTTTTGGCAAGGATTATGACACACCGGACGGCACCGGCGTCCGGGATTACATCCATGTGGTGGATTTGGCCAGGGGCCACGTCAAAGCCCTGCAGAAGCTGGAGGAGAGCAAGGGGGTTCGGGTCTATAACCTGGGAACCGGCAAGGGATACAGCGTATTGGATGTGGTCCATGCCTTTGAGAAGGCCTGCGGCCACCCTATTCCCTATGAGATCAAGCCCAGAAGAGCCGGAGATATTGCCACCTGCTATTGCGATCCCACCAAGGCTAGGGAGGAGCTGGGCTGGGAGGCCCAATATGGCATCGAGGAAATGTGCCAGGATTCCTGGCGCTGGCAGAGCCAGAATCCAGACGGCTATGAGAGCAAGTAGCAGCCGAGGTTGTCGAAACAGGTGAGCAGTGGCCGGGTTTGCCGAGGCTGTCGAAACAGGTAAGCAGCCGGGTCTGCCGGGGCTGCTGCAAGAAAAGGAGGAGGAAGCAGAGATGACAGGACTGCTGCAGGTTGATGGAGAGATTTTGCTTTGGATTCAGGATCACCTTCGGAATCCTATTCTGACCCCCATTTTAAAGGTTTTAACCAGCCTGGGGAATTCGGGAATTCTGTGGATTCTCCTGGCTGCCCTCTTCCTGGTCTTTCGCAAGACCCGCAAGGCCGGAGTGGCGGGGGCCATTGCCCTGATCTTTTCCCTTCTCCTTGTCAATCTGGGCCTGAAACCGGCGGTGGATCGGATTCGCCCCTATGAAGTGATAGAGGGGCTTACTTGCCTGATTGAGAGACAGACGGATTCCTCCTTTCCCTCCGGGCATGCCTCCTCCGCCTTTGCGGCGGCCTTGGCTTTTCGCTTCTATCTGCCCCAGAAGAAGCTGTCCCTAGGTCTGTTGATCCTGGCTGGGGTGATTGCCTTTTCCAGACTTTATGTGGGAGTGCATTATCCCACAGATGTCCTGGTGGGTATTCTGTGCGGTATCCTGGCAGCCGTTCTGTCCTATGGCATTATGCGGCTGGTGGAGAGAAAATGGAAGAAGGTGAAGTCTTGAAATATCTGGTAATAGGAGCCGGAGGCACCGGCGGCTGTCTGGGGGCCTGGCTGCAGAAGTCCGGTCAGGATGTGACCTGGATTGCCCGGGGCAGACACCTGGAGAAAATGAAGGAAGTCGGCCTGAGACTTCATACAGCCGGTTTGGGGGACTTTTGCCTAAAGCCGGTACAGGCCTTTCCCATGGAGGAATACCTCGCCTCCCGTCCCACCGATGGGCCGGATGTGGTCTTTGTCTGTGTGAAATACTATTCCTTGCAGGAGAGCATTCCATTTTTGCAAAAAATCTGCCAGCCCCATACGGTGGTCATTCCCCTGCTCAATGTATTTGGCACGGGAGCCCAGCTGCAGGAGAAGCTGCCGGACAATGATGTGGCAGACGGCTGTATCTACATCTATGGGAAGATCGAGGAAGCCGGACTGGTGGTTCAGCCCTCCCCGATTTTCCGGGTCTATTATGGCTACCGGCCGGGGCAGGTCAGACATCAGGAGGCCACCTTTCGCCAGGTGGAGCAAGACCTGAAGAAGGCCGGTATTGAAGGGCATTTTACGGAAAATATCCAGGCGGATGCCTTGATGAAGTTCAGCTATGTCTCCCCTGTGGGGGCTGCAGGCCTCTATTACCATGCAGTGGCAGAGGACTTCAAGAAGGCGGGAGAGAAGCAGGATTTTCTTATTGAATTGATCCGGGAGGTAGAAGCTCTGGGGCGTGCCATGGGGATTGTCTTTTCAGAGGATCCCGTGGAGCGGAATCTGGAAATCCTTCGGAATCTGGAGGACAAGGCGGATACCTCTATGCAGCGGGATGTGGCCGCAGGCAGGTCCTCGGAGCTGCCGGGGCTGGTATATCGGGTTGTGGAATTGGCAGACCAATATGGAGTAGCCTGCCCGGCTTACCGCAAGGTCAGCAAGTGGGCCCAGGAAAAGGAAGCAGAGACAGGAGAGACAATATCTCATGAGAAAGGTTGAAAAAGGAAGGAAGAAGATGCTGGGTCTGGTCCTGGCCGTGACGGTGGCCCTGGGAGGCAGTCTGACGGTATCAGCTGGAGACCAGGGAAGCGCCCAGGGGGCGAAGGAGAATTCCCAGGCTGTGCAGACTTCCTCTCAATCCCAGCAGGAGGAAGCAGAACAGAAGTCAGTGGTAGTCTATCTGGACACCCAGAAGGGCAAGGATACCAATAAGGGCCTATCTGCCGACCAGGCCTTTCAGTCCCTGGATGCAGTCTTGAAGTATTTCCAAACCCTGACGCAAAAGGACAAGGATGCTGCTGCGAGTGCCAACGGCAGTACAAGTAGCAATACAAGTAGCAGCACAAATAGCAATACAAATAGCAATATAAATAGCAATATAAATAGCAATTCAAATACGAAGACGGATGCCGGGACGGCTTCCGGGAAGGACAAGGATGGAAAGGACAGCTCCTCCGAGGATGCTGCAAAAACCCAGGAGATCTACGGAAAGATCCTTGTGCTCTGCGGGAAGACAGAGCTGACGGGTGACCAAAAGGATAAGGTGCAGGCTCAGGACCTTAAACTGATGACGGAGACGGAATACAAGGACTATCGGAAGGCCATAGCGACTCCTACGGTTACCCCCACCCCTACGGTCACCCCCAGTCCAACGGCTACCCCCAGTCCCACCCCCTATGTAACGGAGGAGGCCAAGGGCGACTCCGACAAGTCTACGGATGAGAAGGAAGATACCACAGACGACTCCGACAAGTCCACGGATAAGAAGGAAGATGCCAAGGGCGACTCCGACAAGTCTACGGATAAGAAGGAAGATGCCACAGGCGACGCCGACAAGTCCGCGGATGAGAAGGAGGATACCACAGGCGACTCCGACAAATCCACAGATCAGAAGGAAGATACTACGGGCAACACAGACCAATCCGCAGACCAGAAGAAGGAATCGGATAAGGATGCTTCCACAGATCAGACAGAGGAGGGGGAAGCGCCGGATACAGCCGATGGTCAGGAGACCAGCCCTTCCTTCCAGAAAAAGCTCCTGGTCAGGAAAATAGGGGCTCTTGTAAATACCAATCAGGAAGCCCAGGAAGGGCAGGCAGAGACCGGAACAAAGACTGAGACTGAGTCCGGGTCTAAGACAGAGACACAAGCAGAGGAGGGGGACGGCGAGATAGCCAAAGCCCAGGCTTCTTTGGCCATGGAAAGGTTGAATCTATCCACTACCGCAGCTGCCAATGAACAAGCGGTCCTCCTGGCCCGGACGGTCCCGAAGGCCCTTAAGCTGCCGGGGCGGGATCTGGTGGGAGGGGGAACCTCCACCATTACCAACCAGGGCAGTTCCTCCGGCAGTCAGGGAGGCTCAGCCTCCGGCTCTTCCGCAGGTAGTGGCACCTCTTCCGGATCCGGCAGTAGTTCCGGCAGTCCGTCCTCCGGGAGTTCCAATGCCAGTACGACTCCCCATAAGAATCAGCCGGTACAGACGGGAGACCTGTCCAGGGTCTATCCCTTTGGGATCAGCTTTAGCATGGCGGCTCTCCTGTGCGGCTTTTTCTGGCGGATGCTGGTGGAATCCAGGAGAAGGCGGAGGGACGCCATCTATCGGGAAGAATGGGAAAAGTTCCATGAGGATTGCAAGAAAAACCTTTAAAAACCAAAAAGCCTATGGTATAATGACACCTGACACGGCGGGAGTCCGCTGTATGCAGCTAAGAAAGGAGAATAAAAGCCATGAAACACATTAAGACATTAAACACCAAAAATCTTCAGAATACAGTAAAAAAGGGTGGATGCGGTGAGTGCCAGACATCCTGTCAGTCAGCCTGCAAGACCTCTTGCACCGTTGGCAACCAGAGCTGTGAGCATTCCAAATAAAACCCTAGGTTGGGTCTTGCCCGGTTCCACCACGCATGAAAGCCAGCTGCGAGAGCACGTCAGTGCGGAGCAGCTGGCTTTCAAAAGCCCAGGCAAGCAGCCGGGCTGAAGACATGCTTGCGATGCAAGGCGAGTCCTTTTAGGGACTGGTATCGTTGCGGCATCGGCAGCCCCGAAAGTTTCAAGAAATGCAGGAAGGAAGAATACCCTTGATACACCAATACAAGAATAACGGTTACAACATGGTTCTGGACATCAACAGCGGTTCTGTCCATGTGGTGGATGATCTGGTCTACGATGTGCTGGAGCAGATGAATCAGCAGTCGGAGGTAAGTCAGCAGGCAATCCTGGAGGCTTTGGGGGACAGGTATTCCCCCCGGGAGATCGAGGAGGCCTGTCAGGAATGCCGGGAGCTGAGGGAGGCAGGCATGCTATTCACGGAGGATGCCTACCGCAATGCCATCGACCTTTTCCAACAAAGACCCACGGTGGTGAAGGCTCTTTGCCTGCATATTGCCCATGACTGTAATCTGGCCTGCCGCTATTGCTTTGCGGAGGAGGGGGAGTATCATGGCCGGAGAGCCTTGATGTCTCTGGAGACGGGGAAGAAGGCGCTGGATTTCCTCATTGCCAATTCCGGATCCAGAAGGAATCTGGAGGTGGACTTCTTCGGAGGAGAGCCCCTGATGAATTGGCAGGTGGTGAAGGACCTGGTGGCCTATGGGCGGGAGCAGGAGAAGCTGCATGACAAGAACTTCCGTTTCACCCTGACCACCAACGGGGTATTGCTCAATGACGAGGTCATGGAATTCTGCAATCGGGAGATGGGCAATGTAGTCCTGAGTATTGACGGAAGGAAAGAGGTTCACGACCGTATGCGGCCCTTCCGCAAGGGGGCAGGCAGCTATGACCTTATTGTCCCCAAGTTTCAGAAGTTTGCCGATAGCAGGAACCAGGATCGCTATTATGTAAGGGGAACCTTTACCCACTATAATCTGGATTTCGCAGCGGATGTCCTTCATCTGGCAGACCTGGGCTTTCAGCAGATCTCCGTGGAACCGGTGGTGGCACCCCCCAGTGAGGATTATGCCATCCGGGAAGAGGATCTTCCTCTTATCATGGAACAATATGATCTTTTGGCCCGGGAGATGATCAAGAGACACAAGGAAGGCAGAGGTTTTAATTTCTTCCATTTCATGATCGACCTGACGGGAGGCCCCTGTGTCTACAAGCGCCTGTCCGGCTGTGGCTCCGGGACGGAGTATCTGGCGGTGACCCCCTGGGGAGATTTCTATCCCTGCCACCAGTTTGTGGGACAGGAGGGCTTTCTTCTGGGCAATGTGGAAGAGGGAATCCTGCGCAAGGACATCTGCGAGGAATTCAAGGGATGCAATGTCTATGCCAAGAAGGAATGTGCGGATTGCTTCGCTAGATTCTATTGCAGCGGCGGCTGTGCCGCCAATTCCTGGAATTTTACCGGGAAGATCAATGATGTATACGAGATTGGATGTGCCATGCAACGCAAGCGGATTGAATGTGCATTGATGATAAAAGCGGCATTAGCCGACGAATAACAAGAAGAGGACAATGTCATGAAGAAAAGACAGAGTATAATTGTGCTGCTCATCTGTGCAGTTCTCACCGTTTTACTGGGATATACCGCCATCAAGGGCTGGGGTCCCACAGGAACCGGGTCCATGTCAAATATCCGCACCGGTCTGGATCTGTCCGGTGGTGTCAGCATCACCTATCAGGCCAAGACAGACAATCCCACAACAGAGGATATGGCGGATACCATCTACAAGCTGCAGCAGCGTGTCCAGCAATACAGCAGCGAAGCTCTGGTTTACCAGCAGGGTACCAACCGGATCTGCATCGAGATTCCCGGGGAGAATGACGCCAATGCCATCCTGTCCGAGCTGGGCAAGCCGGGCTCCCTGACCTTCCAGGATGAGGATGGAAATGTGGTTCTGGAGGGTTCCGATGTGGAGGATGCCCAGGGAGTATCCCGGACGGATTCCACCACCGGTCAGAGGGAGTATGTGGTGCAGCTGACCATGACCTCCGAGGGCACGGAGAAGTTTGCAGAAGCCACATCGGCCAACCTTAACAAGAGAATTTCCATCGTCTATGATGAGAAAACCATCAGTTCTCCTACTGTCAATAGCGCCATTACAGGAGGCACGGCAGAGATCACAGGTATGTCCAGCCTGGAGGAGGCCAAGAACCTGGCTGCCTCCATCCGTATCGGTTCCCTGTCTCTGGAGCTGGAAGAGGTTTATTCCAACGTAGTGGGAGCCCAGCTGGGACAGGAAGCCCTCAGCACCAGTGTGGTAGCCGGAATTGTAGGCCTTCTCATTGTAATCCTTTTCATGATCCTGGTCTATCGGATCTCCGGTTTGGCAGCAGGCTGGGCCTTGGTAGTCTTCACCTTCCTGGATCTGATCTGCCTCAATGCCTTTGATATCACCCTGACCCTGCCGGGCATCGCCGGTGTCATCCTAACCATCGGTATGGCAGTGGATGCCAATGTCATCATTTATGCCAGAACTCGAGAGGAGCTGACGGCAGGCCGGGGACTCCACGGAGCCATTCAGGCAGGATTTCAGAAGGCCTTTTCCGCCATTTTCGATGGAAATATCACTACCCTGATTGCGGCGGCTGTCCTCTATGTCCTGGGAACCGGAAGTATCCAGGGCTTTGCCATCACCCTGGCTATGGGAATTATCCTGTCCATGTTCTCCGCTTTGGCAGTCTCCAGATTGCTGAGCTACGCCTTCTATGGGGTGGGCATTCGCAATATCAAGTTCTACGGAACCATCAAGGAGCGCAAGCCCATGAACTTCCTGGGCAAAAAGCCCCTGGTATTTACGATTTCTGCCCTTTTGCTAATCTCTGCTCCCGTGGGCATGGCCATTTATCATGGAAGTACGGGGAAAGCCCTGAATTACAGCCTGGATTTCATCGGAGGAACCGCTACTACAGTAGATATGGGACAGGCCTTAAGTCTGGAGGAGCTGGATGAAAAGGTCCAGCCTGTAGTGGCAGAGGTAACCGGGGACAGCAATATCCAGTTCCAGCAGATTACCGACTCCAATGAGATCATCATCAAGACCCGAGAGCTGGATGTAGAGGAGAGAGAGCAGCTCAATGCTGCCTTGGCTGAGAACTTTGATACCGTGGATGAATCCACCATCACGGCGGAGAATATTTCCTCCACCATGAGTAATGAGATGCGGGCCAATGCCTTGAAGGCTGTGATTATTGCAGTTGTCTGTATGCTGCTCTATATCTGGTTCCGCTTCCGGGATATCCGTTTCGCCTCCAGTGCCGTCCTGGCTCTGGTGCATGACATTATCATAGTATTTGCCTTCTATGTGTGGTCCCGCTTCTCCATCGGAAGCACCTTCATCGCGGTAATGCTGACCATATTGGGATATTCCATTAATGCAACGATCGTTATTTTCGACCGAATCCGTGAGAATCTGTCCATTATGAAGGGAGAGAGCCTCAAGCTTATCGTCGATGCCTCTATCACGCAGACCTTGACCCGAAGCATTTACTCCTCCCTGACCACCTTCATGACTATTTTCGTGCTCTATCTCATGGGAGTGCCCTCTGTGAAGGAATTCGCCTTGCCCATTATCGTGGGTATCGTGGTAGGAGCTTATTCCTCCGTCTGCATCACCGGCGCCCTCTGGTATGTCATGAAGACCAAACTGGGCAGGAATCGCTATGTGGAGGCAGCCCAGACAGGAGAGGCAGCGGTGGCTGCGCCCGCCGGACCCGCCGGACAGACCGCAGCTGCTGCAGCAGGAACTGCCGGGCAGACACCGGTAGGGGGATCTACGAAAAAATATGTGAAGAAAGACCGTTCCGAATTGCAAAGTACCAAGCGCCGGAAGGGCAAATACAAAAGATAAGGGAATATAGTATGTAGGTGTGCAATCATGATATAAGAAGGGGGTCTTTTTATGTTTACTCTTCCGTTTTTTGTTCCTCTTTTTATCATATTGGCGGTGATTTACCTTCCGAAACTCCTCTTTGATATCATAAAAAAGTGGCTGGAAGACAAAAACGATGATAAAAAGTAGGAAGAGTTAAGAAACAGGCAACCGGAAAAGGGGGGGACGGGGACCAGAGGATCTCGTCCCCCCTTTTTTTTCAGCGTAATGGTGCGGAACAGTGTAGCAAGGGAGTTTCTATGGAGAAATGGGTTGTGACGGCGAAAAAAGCAGATTTTTACGGGATTGGAGAACGATTCTCCATCGATCCTGTAGTAGCACGCCTGATCCGTAACCGGGATCTGACGGAGGATGCCCAGATTGAGAAGTATCTGCACGGGAGCCTGAAGGATCTCTATCCCCCAAAGCTTATGAAGGGGATGGCCGAGGCAGGCCGTCTGCTGCAGGAGAAGATGGGACAGGGGAAGAAGATAAGAATCATAGGCGATTATGACATTGACGGGATTATGTCCTCCTATATCCTCCACAGGGCCTTGAGGCGCCTGGGAGGGGACTGCGATGTGCGGATTCCTGACCGGATTGTGGATGGATATGGGTTGAATGAGCATTTGGTCACCCAGGCTGCCGAGGAGGGGGTGGATACCATCCTTACCTGCGACAATGGCATCTCCGCCGCACCCCAGATTGCCCTGGCAGAATCCTTGGGAATGACCACCATTGTGACAGACCACCATGAGGTGCCTTACCAGGAGAAGGAGGATGGAAAAAGGGAATATATCCTGCCCCCGGCTGGAGCCGTGGTGAATCCCAAACAGGCGGATTGTCCCTATCCCTTCCAAGGACTCTGTGGGGCAGCGGTGGCTTGGAAGCTGGTCTGCTACCTCTATGATCTGGCGGGGATCGCCTCCGGGGAAAAGGAGGATTTCCTGGAATATGTGGCTATAGCTACCGTGGGGGATGTGATGGATCTGCAGGATGAAAACCGGATCCTGGTAAAGGAAGGCCTGAAGCGTTTGCATGCCACCTCCAATCTGGGCCTTCAGGAGCTTATGGCTGCCTGCAAGATCCAGCCTGACCAGGTGGAGGTCTACCATATCGGCTTTGTCCTGGGGCCCTGTCTCAATGCCAGCGGCCGCCTGGATACGGCTTTGCGGGCTCTCAAGCTGTTGGAAGCCCAGGATAGGGGAGAGGCCGCCCGGTTAGCCGGGGATCTGAAGGCCTTGAACGAAAGCCGCAAGGCCATGACAGAGGAAGGGGCCAAAAGAGCCATGGAGCTGGTGGAAACCAGCCCCCTTCAGGAGGATAGGGTTCTGGTGGTCTACCTGCCGGACTGTCACGAAAGCCTGGCAGGCATCATCGCCGGCCGCTTGAAGGAGCATTATCACAAGCCCTCCTTTGTCCTTACCAGGACAGAGGAGGGGGTCAAGGGCTCCGGCCGCTCCATCGAGTCTTATTCCATGTATGAGGAGCTTTGCCGCTGTGACCACTGTGTTCCCTGCCTCACCCGCTTTGGCGGTCATCCCATGGCGGCAGGATTGTCCCTGCCGGAGGAGAAGGTGGACATTTTCCGGGAGACCATCAACCGCCTCTGTCCGTTGACCCCGGCGGATCTGACAGCCAAGATCACCATCGATGTGGCCATGCCTATCCGCTATGTCAGCCCCGGGCTGCTGGAGCAGATGGACCTGATGAAGCCCTTCGGCAAGGGCAACGCCAAACCCCTCTTCGCCCAGAAAAATATGCAGATACTCCATCCCAGAATCTTCGGCAAGAACCGAAATGTGGTGAAAATGCAGGTGGCAGATGAGGAAGGATATGCTATGGAGGCCATTTACTTTGGCGATGCAGAGGAGTTCGTCGCCTACGCCCAAAGCCACCCTTGCATGGCCCTGGCTTATTATCCCAATATCAATTCCTATATGGGCAGGGAGACCCTACAGATTACCGTGACAAATTATCGGTAGGAATCCTCAGAGTCGAAGACTACAATGCTCTGCGTTCCCATCCATCTCAAAAGAGTTATAAATTGATTCATAAAAGAAAAAAGATATCTTTACAAGCTTTCACTTTCCATGCTATACTGGAAAAAAGCATTATATTCTTCAATTCTGCCGCTTCTGCGCATCTGATTTTCTATAGTTCACTTCTTAAATCAGTAATTGAGATCTCAATGCTTTTACCCATCTGTAAATGCAGAGAGATTTCCGCAGATTGTGTCGGAACAATCCGTGTAACCAGGGGATTGGGTATTTTGACACCAATCCAATGTTATGTAAGGACGATGGTACAGAGAAACGGTGTAGCGACCATTGTGACAAATCTCCTGCAAACTTTTTAGAAGGAGATTTGCCTATGACTGATTTCACACCCCACATCCCAAAGACCCCTGCCCAGGAGGCTCAGGCAAAGGCCATCCGGCTTGATGCGACGCCTGACACTGTTTCTGAAGTTCTCCCAAGAGCAAGTACCGTGCCGGTATACCGCACCTATAAGGCGCGCGTCTTCGAGATCCTTTTCAGCGATCCGGCCAATGCCTTGCAATTGTACAATAGTATCAATGGTACTACCTATACGGATCCCGGGATGCTGGTCTGGAGTTAAAAGCAACCATGCTGAACATCAACAAAGGCCACAACAGGGAACTCATGGAGAGCTGCCAGATTCTCAACGACTATTCAGAATTCACAGCTTTGGTTCGAAAGTATACCAAAATGCTTTCCCTGAATCAGGCGGTGGAGCGGGCCGTCGATGAATGCATTGCCAGAGGCATTCTGGGGGATTTTCTTCGCAAAAACAAGGAGGAGGTGTGCCACATGTGCATCTACGAATACGATGAAGAACGACATATGCGTCAGGAACGGGAATACTTCATGGAAAAAGGTATGGCCAAGGGGATGGAAAAAGGAAGAACCGAAGGCGCAGCAAGCACATTGTTGAATGTACTTGGCTTGCTTGATTCGGTTCCTGCTTCTCTGCGGGAGAAGATCCTAGCTACAGAGGATTCGGATCTTCTCAGTCGATGGATCCTAATCGCCGCCCGGGCCAGCAGTATTGCCGATTTTGAGAAGAAAATCAAGGCCTGGCCGGTCTCACATCCATAGAAATGGGGCGAAAGCCTCTCGTTTCTCCTGAAGAGATACCTTTACAAACAAATGGATAGTGGAGGACCTTAATGAATCATCTCAAAAGAACCATAAATTGATCCATAAAAGAAAAAAGATATCTTTACAAGCTTTCACCGTTCATCCTATACT
>CAVJHW010000036.1:19990-22226 GCA_963649395.1 Coriobacteriaceae bacterium
GCCGCCCGGGCCAGCAGTATTGCCGATTTTGAGGAGAAAATCAAGGTCTGACCGGTCCCCCTTCCATAGGAATAAGAGTCGAATTTTGCATTTGTTCAAACTTCTGTTACAATTTCATCACGTTTTCAACACATTTAAATGTTATGCTCAACGAGCAAGGACATTTGATGACAGATGTTTTACTTCTTTTCATTTTTTTTTAGGCCGATTTGAATATCGGCTCTCCTTTCTTTAGAGGGGGCTACCGTAATATAGGGAATTACGGCAGCCCTCTTTTATGTTGCATCTGACCAGATAGAAATAGGGAATGGCGACCCGGATCAGATTATCTCCTATTGCCTGATAGAGGCCTTTTGTGTACAATATAGGACATATAAAAGAATGAGCAGAGCCAACCAGGCAGAGGGAGAGGAATAAGAATGTCAGATCAGGAAAATAGCAAGGATTTAATCAGCGTATTATGGAGGGGAGCGGATATTCTCCGATCCAAGATGGATGCCAATGAATATAAGGACTATCTGCTGGGGATCGTGTTCTACAAGTACCTGTCCGACAGCTTTTTGATCAAGGCCTATGATTTGATCTATGACAGGAAGCCGGACAGTCTGAAGGAGGCGCTGGCAGCCTATCGGGAGGCCCTGACGGATGAGAGTGCTCCGGAGCTGAGAGGGGAACTGATGGAGGAATGCCATTACCTCATTGAACCAGAGCTGACCTATACCGCCTTTGCGGAGGCGGCCCGAGACAATACCTTCCACCGAGAGCAGCTGCAGAAGGCTTTTAACCATATTGAGCAAAGCGATCCCATTTTTGCTGATCTCTTTGTGGATATCGACCTTTATTCCAACCGTCTGGGCAACGGCGACCAGAAGCAAAGTGACACGGTAGCCAGTCTCATTAAGGAGATTGACCAGGCGGATCTTTTGAATTCCGATGCGGAGATCCTGGGCAATGCCTATGAGTATCTCATCGGTCAATTTGCTTCGGAGACGGGGAAAAAGGCGGGAGAATTCTATACTCCCCAGGCTGTCTCCAAGATTCTTACCCGCATTGCCATTGCGGGGCAGGAGGATCGAAAGGGACTGTCTGTCTATGATCCCTGCATGGGATCCGGCTCCCTTTTGCTGAATGCCAAACGGTTTTCTACCCAGCCCCATTACATCCGTTATTATGGTCAGGAGCTCAACACTTCTACCTATAACCTGGCTCGGATGAATATGTTTCTCCATGGTATTGTGGCAGAGAATCAGAAGCTGCGCAACGGCGATACCCTGGATGGGGATTGGCCCACCGGAGAGGAAACAGAGTTCCATATGGTTTTGATGAATCCCCCTTATTCTGCTAAGTGGACGGCCTCCTCCGGCTTTCTCCTGGATGAGCGATTCAGCGATTATGGGGTTCTTGCCCCCAAATCTAAGGCCGACTATGCTTTTCTCCTCCATGGTCTCTATCATCTGAGAAATGACGGGACCATGGCTATTGTTTTGCCTCATGGTGTTCTCTTTCGAGGCGCTGCCGAGGGGAAGATCCGGGAAAAGCTCCTGCGGGCAGGCAATATCTATGCCGTGATCGGGTTACCTGCCAATCTTTTCTACAATACCTCCATTCCTACCTGCATTGTGGTATTGAAGAAGCACAGGGAAGGGCGGGATGTACTCTTTATCGATGCTTCTAAGAAGTTCGAGAAGGGCAAAAAGCAAAATACCATGACCCAGGATCATATTGACAGGGTTCTGGACCTCTATAACCGCAGGGAAAGCCTGGAGAGAGAAGCCTGTTTGGCGGACTTTGAGGAAATAGAGAAGAATGACTTCAATCTGAATATTCCCCGTTATGTGGACAATTTCGAGAAGGAAGAGGAAATTGACCTGAAGGAGCTTCTGGCGGATATGAGAAAGACGGAGGAAGAGCTGGAGAAGACCCGGGGAGAGATTGTGCAGATGCTGGGAGAGCTGCAGGCGGAGGATGAGGCCACCAGGGAAGAGCTGAGGGAGCTGGGGGAAGCGATGAAGTAGAGGGGCGCATCCGGGTGTAGATATCTGACGTATCGGTCGTAGATATTTGACGTATCGGTCGTAGGGGTGACGGACAGGGGCGGACATATCTGACTCATCGGTCGCGGGAGTGACGGGCGGAGTCGGACATATCTGACGCATCGGTCGTAGGAGTGACGGGCAGAGGCGGCGCCGGGGCAGGGGGCCCAGTCCGGCAGGCTGGGCTTCAGCTTGAAGAAGTA
>CAVJHW010000037.1:0-21721 GCA_963649395.1 Coriobacteriaceae bacterium
CTTTTCCAGGAGGGTATCACACAGGGCGTCAAATTCCGCCTGGGTAGTGGGAAGCACCATGTCTGGTCTGAAATACCGCACTGAAGATGAGGCCAACCACCAGGGCCGAGAAAATGGAGGGGACAAAATAAACCGTACGAAGGGCCGTTCTGGACCGGATGTTCCGATTTAAAATATAGGCAAAAACAAAGCCCAGGATGGTAACCACCACCGTCTTGGCCCCTGCGTAAATCAGGGTGTTGACCAGGGCACTGGGAACCTTGGAGCTGGTAATGACGTTGATGATATTGTCAAGACCGACGAATCTAAGCCCGGATGTCCTGGCGGCACTCCAATTGGTAAAGGCGTAAGCATATCCCAAGGTCGATGGGATCAGGAAGAAAATGATAAATACAATCGCCGGAACTGCCGCCAGGTAAAGGGGATATATTCTTTTTCTATTCATCTTTTTCTATTCATCTTTCCCTTACTCCGAGAAGGATTCCAGGGTAGCGATCCGGTCCGCATCTATATATGCGATACAGTCGTCCACGCTGATATCTCCTGACATAAGCTGAATCAGAGCCTTGGCTCCCTCATTCTGACTGAAGCCAATGATCTTGGGATTGGCAATGGAGGCACGAAGTAGGGTGTCTACATTTTCCTTGTTCTCCCTATACATGATGGAGGTCACATTGGTGGTCTGTCCCTTGAAAACCGAGGAGGTGGATACCCCGTCGAAGGCTACATTGTAGTTGTTCGGATCTGCCATAAATGTAATAAATTCCTTAGCGGTCTCTACTCTCTCACTGTTCTTGTTGACCATGAAGAGGTTGAGGTTGCCGCCCTCATAGGTTCCCTCATCACAGGTCCCCAGGAACATGGGCATCATGCCAAAATCCTCCTTGCTATAATCGTAGGATTCTCCGTCATAATCCGTATCAAACCAGGTATCCCAGACCAGCATCATGGCTGCCTCGCCGGTTCCCAGAACCTCGCTGCAATAATCCCAGGAGTCGGATGCAAAGGTCTTGCCAAAGTAGCCCTTCTGGGCAGCACTCTGAAACCATTCACACATATCTCTAAATTCCGGAATATCCCCATAGGTCATCTCCCCGGCATTTAACTTCTCGATATATTCCGGATGCTCCTCCATCACCGGGTCAAGAGCAAACTGGTACAGCAGGGGCCAGGTATCCCCACCCGCCAGGTAGATGGGCTGAATGCCCTTTTCCAGGAGGGTATCACACAGGGCGTCAAATTCCGCCTGGGTAGTGGGAAGCTCCAGATTCATCTCTCCAAAGAGGGTCTTATTGTAGAAGCAGCCGGAGTTGGAGGCTTCCCAGAAGGGAAGACCCACGATCCTATCCTCGTAGGTGGCCTGGGAGAGGGATCCTGTGGTAAGGTCATCCACCCATTCCGCATCGGACCAATCTACAAAGTTTTCCTTGGGATTGAAGTTCTTCAGGCCGGTATTGCCGAAATGTACATAAAGATCCGGGATGTCCCCGGTGGTGAACTTGGTCAAGGCAATGGATTCCGCATTGGAGGTTTCCAGGCCCTGCTGGTCAATCTTGTTGCCTGACTCCTCCTCATACAGGGCGATGATCTTCTGAATATAGGACTTGGCAAGGTCATCCGCATTCATGTAGAGAGACAAGGTCACTCCACCCTTGGGGGAGGCTTCCCCGCCGGAAGAGGCACTCATGGAATCTGAGCCGGAGGAGTCCGCCCCCTGGGAAGCAGAACCCTTGGAATTGCCACATCCGACCATCAGGGACAAGGTCATTGCACCAGCCAATAGCAAAGCAAGTTTCTTTCTCATGATATATTCCTCCTTACTGCTGTGTCGGCGGCGCCAGCCGCCAGGGATATTTCGCTTTGGTTATATTGTACAAAATGTACCTCTTTGAATCCATGGAGAAAGGGAAGTTCTCACATGTATTTTTCGGAACTTTATAGCTTATAGGATATTTTTGCTTGTTTTTCGGCCGTCTCATGCTATAATATCAGGGAAAAGTTCTCTTTCTGCCGGAGGTTTTATGAAATTCCCAAGAAGATTCCAAAAGTTCTCTTTACAGAAAAAATTATATCTTTCCTGCCTCCTCATCGACCTGACCCTGCTCCTGGTCTGTACCCTGGTCTTCTACCGCTACACCACCGACTCTCTCAAGAGAAACATGCATGCTATTTTGACCGGCAACACCTCCCTGCTGGCCAGCCAGCTGGATGCCCTGCTGAAGACCGGCGATAATTGTCTGAAGGAGCTGCAGACAGACACCGGCCTGATCGCCACCGCCAAGCGGATCGACGACTCCCCCTTGCATTATTTTATGGCCCATGTCTCCGACAAATATGTCTTTCAATCTGTCTTCCGGTCCCTTTTGGTCTCCCAGGAGATCAAGGGTTCCATCAGCTATGTAAGCTCCTATTATGACCAGGTAGGCATAGACTATAGGTCCGGCTCCCACCGGACGATGGACAAGGCTGGGCTGCGGGAGAATCAGCCCTTGGCAAACCTCCTGGAGGGGGCCTTTTATGTAACCTACCAACCACCACACCAGAGCTATTGGCAGGAGAATCAGGTGGTTTTCTCGGTGGTCCGCTCCATGCGGGATACCCATGGCAAATATGGCATACTAATCCTGGATTATGACATTTCCTCTCTCACCGGTCTCTTGGATATCTTTGAAAATGCAAGCTCTTATTCCATCAGCCTGGTGGACCGGGAGGGAAGCCTTTGCTACTCCACCGACCCGGACCTGAATGTGGATCTTTTCCTGGCCAGGTATCAGGCTGCCCGGGAGGGTTCCAGGGACAACCTGTTTTCCCCTGACAGCGACCGGATTTCCTGCTTCCAGGAATCCCCCATCACCGGCTGGTCCTTCGTTTTATCCTATGACACGGACAGCCTGACGGATTCCCTGGGGAAGATGTTCTTTGTCAGCCTGACCCTATTCCTTTCCCTCTTTGCTGTTACCTCCCTCTTTCTCTTCTTCGTCACTCATACCCTGACCCGCCCCCTGCAGAAGCTGACAGCCCGGCTTCAGGCCTTGGAGCCGGGGGAGAATCTGACGATTCAGGAGGACCACAGCAGCAATGAGGTGGCAACCCTGACCAATTCCATCCAGACCTTTCTGTCTGAGATCCATCAGCAGAACAGGCTCCTGACAGAAGCCCGGCAACGCACCATCCAGGCCCATTATGATGCCATGGAAGCCCAGCTGAATCCTCATTTTCTATATAACACCCTGTCCGTCATAGGAATGACAGGGCTCATTGCAGAGAATCCTACGGTATTTCGCATGTGCAATGAACTGGCCAGCCAGCTTCGCTATTGTCTCTCGGATACCGGCCAGCCTGTCACCCTGGAGCAGGAGATCGCCCACGCCGGAAGCTATCTCTATCTCATGAAACAGCGCTATGAGGAGGATTTGCAATACCAATGGGAGCTTGATGAATCCCTGAACCACATCCTCGTTCCCAAGCTGATCCTGCAGCCCTTGGTGGAGAATTGCTTCCAGCACGGTTTCCAGCAAACCCAATATGAGATTGATCCCCCCTGGATCATTCGGATTTCCTCCTACCAGGACCAGGATCATTGGTACCTGTCGGTAGCCAATAACGGGGCTCCCTTCTGCCCGGAGAAGCTGGAGCTCCTCCGGCAAAGGATTGCCCGCTACAAAAGTCCGGAGCATTGGGGAGCAAAGGAAGAAAATGCCATTCCCCGTCAGGGGTTTGGCCTGGAGAATACCATTCTTCGTCTGAATGTCTATTATTACGGCAGGGAATTCTCCCAGGTTTCCTCCCAGGGCAAGTATACCCTGATCACCATCGGAGGACCCTTGCATCCTGAGAAGGTCTTCCATCGCCAATGACTTCCTGCCCTCCTGGCGACCGAAGCAAAGCTTAGAAGGTCTCCCACGGAGCGCAGGGCTTTTGCGGCGCCTTCCTGCCCTCCTGGCGACCGAAGCAAAGCTTAGACCCAGGAGGACCTGGCCCGGAACCATCCGTCTAACCACAGATTTGAGTGAGGTGGCTCTATGACCCGTGTTCTAATCGTAGAAGATGAAATTGTAATCGCTCGCGGTCTGTCTCTCATGATCCGCCAGAGTCATCCGGATTTTCAGATTTTGGGAATAGCCAGAAACGGCAAGGAGGGCTTAAGACAAGCCCTGGAAGGGAAGCCCCATCTGATTTTCACCGACATCAACATGCCGACCATGGATGGGCTGGAAATGATTGCCCGGATACAGGAGGGGGGGCTTTCTCCGCAATTTGTCATCCTGTCCGGTTATGCAGAATTCGAATATGCCAGATCCGCCATGCAAATGGGTGTCACGGATTATCTGCTCAAGCCCATTACACCGGAAACCCTGGAAGATGTCCTGAAGCCGGAGCGCCGCAGCTACGGAGCCCAAATCCGGATGCGACAGGCCCAATATCTGGACCAGCTGAAGGACCCGCCTCCTGAGTCCCTGGCCCAGCAGGTTCGAGACTGGCTGGATCAAAATTTCACCGTCCCCATCTCCTATCAGATGTTACGGGATGTCTTCGGGCACAGTGAAAAGTATCTTGCCAGTCTCTTCAAGGAAAAATATGGCATTTCCCCCAACAAATACCTCCGGGATCTGCGTCTGAATATGGCCAAGAAGCTGTTGCAAAGCAATCCCAACATTCTCCTGAAGGATGTGGCGGAAATGGTGGGATTTACGGATGTCTTTTACTTCAGCCGCACCTTCAAGGCCCAGGAGGGGATCTCCCCCAGTCAATATGCCCAGCGGTATGCAGACTCATCTTGCACGCCCCCCTGAACTATGTTACACTACAGCAGGAAACATCCGAAGCGGCTGGCGCCGCCACAAGCAAGGGAAGCCAGCCCTTTGGCACCACTATACATTGACAGTAAAGGATTCATCGTATTATGGCTGTAACGATTCAACAGATAGCAGAGCGGGCAGGAGTTTCCCGGGGAACCGTGGATCGGGCTTTGAATGACCGAGGGCGGATCAACCCCCAGGTCCGGCAGCGGATCTGCCGGATTGCCGAGGAAATGGGATATGTGACCAAGTCCAAGAAGCAGGCCGCTTTGCATAAGCACCAGAAGATTGGCATCATTGTCTTCCTCTCCCAGCGGGTATTTGCCAGCGAGATCATAAGGGGAGCCCAGCAGGCTCGCGAAGAGCTCCTGCAATGGGGGATCCAGATCCTGATCAAGGAAAGTGATTCCATGAATGAGCAGGAGCAGATTCAGGCCATTGATGGGCTTCTGGAGGAGAATATCACCGGACTGGCCATCACCCCCATTGACTGTACCCTGGTTCGGGCTAAACTCAACCTGGTAACAGAGGCCTACGGCATCCCGGTGGTTACCATTAATTCCGATATTATCGGTACCAAACGCTGCTGCTTCGTGGGAATGGATAACCGTCTCAGCGGCCGATTGGCAGCCGGTCTCATGGGTATGCTGACCAGGGGAAGCGGCAATATTCTGATCATCACAGGACACCTGACCAATTATGCCAACAACAACCGGGTGGACGGTTTTATGGAAGAAATGAAGCTCCGGTATCCGGAGCTTAAGATTGCGGGAGTGCATTGCACCTTTGATGACGAGGAGGAGGTGGAGGCAGTGGTCAAAAGCGCCCTTTTGGAGGCCAGCGGCATATCCGGTATTCTAACGGTATCCGCCGGTCAGGCAGGGGTTGCCTGTGCCTTCCAAAGTCTGGGACTGGAGAAAAGGCCCTATGTCATCTTCTTCGACCAGACCCCCTGCACGGAGGAAGCCCTGCTGGCGGATACCGCGGACTTTGTCATCGAACAGGGCTGCTTCTCCCAGGGCTACGAAGCAGCCTACATTCTGGCACGGATCCTGGTACAGGGCCACCAGCCCTCCGACGAATTCGCCTACACCCCCATCAATATCAAGACCAAATACAACCTTTGAGGGAAATAAAGCCCCCTTCCAGTCTTATCTCTGCCCCAGATGTCCCGGCTTATAGAGGTGTCTGGGGATTCCATCTACCATAACCGGAGATACGTCTCCCTGGATCAGGGGGCGGACATAGGTTACGAAGTCATCTGTCACGTAGGTCCCCTCCCCATTGACCCATTCTCTGGGCACCAGGCGTTCGTCATTGGCGATCTTGTGGACGTCCTTGACCTCGGTACCACATTGATAGGGGTCATCGGAGAGGCGGTTCAGGACTACCATTTTGCCGGAGTCTCCCTCGTCTGCCGCCTTGACTGCGGCGCCTCCTACCTGGTAGGCCTCCAGGATATCCACCCGAGAGCTGCAATGGGAGGCGGCCCTTTGCAGGGTGCTTAATTCGATGGCTCGGGTCTTGCAGCCGATTTCACCGGCGATATACCCGGCCAGGTAGGCAGCGGTTCCGGTCAGCTGCTTATGGCCAAAGGCATCTACAAAATCCGCCGTATGTCCCAATTCACAGACATAGCGGCCATCCTCCAGCCGGATCCCCTCAGAAACTGCCACTACCACGGAGGTTTTCTGCTCCAAGAGGGCTCGGATCCGCTTCATGAAATCATCCAGATCAAAGGTCAGCTCCGGCAGATAGATCATGTCGGGTCCCTGGCAATCCTCTCCCTTGGCCAGGGCTGCCGCTCCCGTCAGCCATCCGGCATTTCTTCCCATAATCTCCACGATGGTCACCAGACCATTCTTATATTCCAGGCAGAAACTATCCCGGATAATCTCCTTGACGGAGGTACCGATATATTTTGCGGCGCTTCCAAAACCAGGGGTATGATCGGTCAAAGCCAGATCGTTGTCAATGGTCTTGGGACAGCCGATGAACTTCTGGGAATGTCCCTTCACGATGGCATAATCCGAAAGCTTCTTGATGGTATCCATGGAATCGTTGCCGCCAATATAGATGAAGGCCTCAATCTCCAGCTTATTCAATATGTCAAAGATCTTGTCGTAGAGCGCCATATTCTCATGGATCTCCGGCAGCTTATAACGGCAGGAACCCAGGTAGGCTGCCGGTGTTCTCTTCAGAAGCTCCGCATCCAGCTCATTGGTAATATGCTCCGACAGGTCGATATAGCGTTCCTCCAGGAGGCCCTGAATCCCGTGAAGCATGCCAAATACCTTCTTAGCTCCTCTATCCTTGGCGGTACGATATACCCCTGCCAGGCTTGAATTAATGGCCGCCGTGGGGCCTCCCGACTGTCCTACGATCACATTTCCCTTCATGCATGATACCTCCACATAGTATGATAAAATCAAAATCACATATCTATCTTAATGCAAGAAAGCAGGCATGTCCAGTCATTTTCTACGATATGTCCCCCTTTTCCCATAATTTTGCACAAATAAATCCTTTTGTCTTGATTTTGTTTTGGACGTCTTATATAATGAACGGGTGCGGGGAAAGGTGCGCAAGACTTGAAGAAAGCTCCAGGCGGCACGCTGTTTGGCACCACCACGCAGGAAAGGATGAGTCTTATGAATAAGAAATTAACTGTGCGAGAATATATCTATGTAGCCAGCATGCTCTTCGGCATGTTTTTCGGGGCCGGGAACCTGATCTTCCCGGTATCTATGGGGCAGCAGGCGGGATCCAACGTATGGCTTGCCTCTCTGGGCTTTCTGATTACCGGCGTCGGTCTGCCCCTTTTGGGAGTGGCTGCCCTGGGAATCAGCCGCAGCAACGGTCTCTATGAATTGGCCAGCAAGCCCGGACGCCCCTATGGGATGTTTTTCACCTGCCTTTTGTACCTGACCATCGGCCCCTTCTTCGCCATTCCCCGCTGTGGGACGGTTTCCTTTACGGTGGGGCTGGAACAGATTCTCCCCCAGGGCGGAAGCCCGGTTCTCTATCTGCTGGTCTTTTCTGCCGCCTTTTTCGCCGCTGCCCTCTTCTTCTCCCTTCGTCCGGGGAAGATTCTCACCTGGATCGGCAAGATCCTGAATCCCTGTTTTCTGGTCTTTCTGGGGATTCTGGTGGTAGTAGCTCTTCTATCTCCCGCTGCCCGCATTTCCGAGGTAAGCGCCCTGGGCTCCTACAGCAGTCAGCCCTTCCTGACCGGCTTTCTGGAGGGTTATAATACCATGGATGCCCTGGCCAGCCTGGCCTTCGGCATTGTGGTAGTGCAGGTTATCCGGGGACTGGGAGTGAACAGTCCGGAGGAGGTAGCTCACAGTACCGTTCGTTCCGGTATCTTCAGCTGCCTGCTGATGGCCATCATCTACATTGCCGTCACCCTGGTGGGGACCCAAAGCCGGGGACTCTTCCAGCCGGCAGACAACGGAGGCGTCGCCTTGGCTCAGATCGCCCGCCATTACCTGGGAAATGCAGGGCTTTTTGTCCTGGCGGCCACCGTTACCCTGGCCTGTCTGAAGACCGCCGTAGGTCTGATCACCAGCTGCGCAGAGACCTTCTCCGGTATTTTCCCCCATGGCCCCTCCTATCGGGTGTGGACCATCCTTTTTAGCGCCCTGTCCTTCCTCTTCGCCAACCTGGGGCTCAGCGCCATTATCAGCTATGCCATACCGGTTTTGATGTTCCTCTACCCCCTGGCCATCGTCCTGATCCTTCTGTCCTTGTGCGGCAGGCTCTTTGGCAACGATCGAACTGTCTATCTGTGGGTCATTGGCTTCACCCTCATCGGCGCCATCTACGACCTGCTGCGGACCCTGCCGGAGAATCTGCGCATCCTTTGTCACCTAGAGGGTCTGATCCAGGCAGTGGGCCGAATCCTCCCCCTGTCCTCCCTGGGACTGGGCTGGATCTGCCCCGCCTTGCTGGGGCTTGCCATCGGACTGATCCTTCATTTTCTTCCTACGAAGGCCCGGGCCAGGTCCCGACAGTAATCCCCCGGCTTCACCTTTTCATCTCTCTTGCGATCCATTCCAGGATGACATTGACCACATAGGTTTCTTCTGCCGGGGTCAGGGGCCGTCCCTTGGGGATATGATGCCATTTTTCCAGGCAGCCCCGACAGCAGGTCCCGGTGGCATGCTGGGCTACGAAGACCGGATGTCCCCGCATGGGGGTCTGTTTGCCATCATTGGGGGGATTGGCTGGTGACAGCCTTTTCCTGATAAAGTCCTCTGCGTGACTGCGCAGAACCTCCGGCCCCTTTTCCGCCGCATAATAGCGGTCATTGGCCTTCAGGGAGAAACTGGACCGGAAACGGGACTGGGACAGGCGCTGCCAAAGGTTGCCTCCGTAGGCTACCGGTGTCTCGCTGACCACAGAGGGCTGGATACTCCCCTTGGATAGGATCATTTTCTCTTTGGATCCCTGCTTCTGCTGCCTGTCCGACTGGCTGGGCGGCAAACCTTGTACCGGACGGGAAGCTTTGCTGTCTGGCTGCAGGCACTGAGCCCGGCGAGATTCCCTGCTGTCTGGCTGCAGGCGCCAAGCCAGGCGGGTGTTCCGGCCGGTGGTGGTTTCATTTCTAATGGCATAGGAAATAGCCTTTTTCTCCCCCAATAGTACCAGGATTTTCTTAGCCCGGGTGACTCCGGTATAGAGGAGGTTGCGCTGGAGCATGACAAAATGGCTCATGGTAATGGGCATGACCACGATGGGATATTCGCTGCCCTGGGCCTTGTGGATGGTTACGGCATAGGCCAAGGACAGTTCATCCAGCTCAGAGATATCATATACCACCTCTCGATCCTCGAAGCAAACCGTCAGTTCCCTTTCCTCTGTATCCACCTGACGGATGGTGCCAATATCTCCATTAAATACCTCCTTGTCATAATTATTGCGGATCTGCATGACCTTGTCTCGGCGCCGATATTGGGTGCCCCCCCGGCGCAGGAAGGGCTGAGAGGGGTTCAAGGCCTCCTGCAGGACCTGATTCAGGTTGACAGCTCCGCACTCCCCCCTTTGCATGGGAGTCAGCACCTGGATGTCCTGCAGGGGATCCACCCGGTAATATTTGGGCAGGTTGCTGGTGCAATATTGGACCAGGGTCTGGATGACTTCCTGATTGCTTTCCCTGGCTGCGAAAAAGAAATCCGAATCCCTGCCTCCCCTCAGATCAATAGCCTGTCCCTTGTTGATGCGGTGAGCATTCATAATGATGCGGCTGCCCTGAGCCTGACGGAAAATGCGGGTCAGACGCACCACCGGAATCCGTTGGGAGTCGATTATGTCCCGCAAAACATTTCCCGCCCCCACGCTGGGCAGCTGATCAATATCCCCCACCAGAACCAGAGACATAGACTCCGGAAGGGCCTTCAGCAGGTGATACATCAGGAGAATATCAATCATGGAACATTCGTCCAGGATCAGGACATCGCCCTCCAGGGGGTTCTCCTCATTCTTTTGATACCCCTCCGGAGGCTTGTATTCCAGGAGGCGGTGGATGGTCTTGGCCTCCATGCCGGTAGCCTCGGACATTCGCTTGGCGGCTCGACCGGTGGGGGCTGCCAGAAGGATCTTACAGCCTGCCTGCCGATAGGCAGAGATAATTCCCAGGGTGGAGGTGGTTTTGCCGGTGCCCGGCCCTCCTGTCAGAACCATCACCTTGGAGGAAATGGCAGTTTGTATAGCCTCCTGCTGGATCTGGTCATAGGTAACCGGAGATTGTGCCAATACCTGCTGAAGAATGTCCTTGGGGCTGGCCTTCCAGCCCTTGTCTGCAGACAGAAGGCGAATCAGAAGCTTGGCACAGCCACTTTCCGCAAAATAAAAGGGGGGCAGATAGATGGCCGCAGCCTGATCCCCGGGCTTGTACTCCTGCGCCCTTTCTTGTTCTTGCATCCGCCCCTGCTCCTGCGGTTTTTCTCCTCCTTTTTCCGGCATTTCCTCCCGAATCACATCCTGGGTTCGTATCATTTCATCCAGAGTCAGCTCCATCTGGGGAGAATCCACCTCCAGAAGCTCCCTGGCCTTGTCCAGAAGTTGGTCTCGGCTGGCATAGCAATGACCAGCCTCTGCCAGCTTATTTAATGTATACAGGATACCGCTGCGCAGGCGGATGAACTTTCCCTTATCTATCCCCATCTTTTGAGCGATGGCATCCGCCGTCTTGAAGCCGATCCCCCAGATATCATCTGCCAGGCGGTAGGGATTCTCCTGAACGATGGCTACGCTCTCACTGCCGTAGGTCTTGAAAATCTTGGTGGCATGGGCCGTGCTGACCTCGTAGCTTTGGAGAAAGAGCATGATATTCTTGATCTCCTTTTGGTCCTGCCAGCTTTTCTTGATCCGCTCCACCCGAATCCGGCCGATGCCCGGAACCTTCAAAAGCTCCTCCGGCATCTCCTCGATCACATCCAGGGTATCCTTGCCGAATTGTTCCACGATCTTGCGGGCAAACTTGGGTCCCACCCCCTTCACCAGGCCGGAACCCAGGTATTTCTCAATGCCGTAAACCGTGGCCGGAAGGGTCTCCTCAAAATGCTCCACGGAGAACTGGCGGCCGTATTTGGCATCCACCTTCCAGGTGCCCTCCAGGGACAGGACAGAACCCACATGGGTATCCGGCATGGTACCTACCACAGCCACCAGGTCACTGTGATTCTTCACAGCACACTTCAGCACCGTATAACCATTCTCGGCATTTTGATAGGTGATCCGCTCCACCACACAACGCAGATGCTCCATGTCCCCTTCCTCCCTTTATGCTGCACAGTTTCCAAAAAAGGAAGCTTTCCCTAGCTATTCCGATTCCTATTTACCGAAAGCCCCCTGGCTTTGAATAGCTACATCATATCATAATTGCGTGGCCTTGGGTAGCGCATCCTGTACGAATTCCCTTCTTTTCCTATTTGTGCAAGCTTACCTTGCACAAAATCAAATATCATCAATCAACGATCACATCCGGGGCATACGCAACCCCATAGCCAAAGGATCCCTCCATTCTACATACTTTTGCTGAAAAAGCAGCCGCACGATCTAATGCCTGCTCTATCACTTCCTGTCTTTCCTGCGCACTGCTACTTTCTTTTCCTCTCCTTCTCCACTCTTCAAAATGCAAAAGGAAAGTAGTCAGGAAAGAATCCCCTGCGCCCATGGTATCAATAGCCTCCACCATCTGTGCCGGTCTGTGATAGATCTTTTTCCCGTCAGAAAACCAGGCCCCCTCTCCGCCTCTGGTTGCCAACACATAGTTTGCTCCATATTCGATTGTCCTTTTCATCTGCATTTTCATCTGCTCCATGGAAATGGCAGCGCATGACATAACCGCATACGTGATATGGGGACAAATATAGGCAAAGAAGGGCTCACTATAGGTCGTGCCAAAATCCATGGAAATCGGTACGCCCAGTTCCGACAGAATCTCCAGATTCTGTTCCATGCTGCTGTATAAGCTTGTGTGAATAAGGTCAAAGGAGGAAATATAATCCAGATCCCTGGGATTCAGGATCAAGGGTCTTTCCCAGACTCCGTGCTCATTGGCGCCGACAAAGATACGCTCGCCCTCGACAATCGTTACAGCCGGAAGAGGCGTCTCACCATGAAAGACACGGCATCTTTCTGTGTGGATTCCCATCTTTTGCGCGACATGCATCAGGTGACGTCCGGCGAAGTCGTCTCCCAGAATCCCCATATAAGCAGAATCTGCTTCCTGCATAGCAGCATAAGCCGAAAAATTGTAAGCACATCCCCCCGGATATATCCGGTTTATGTGCTTGTAGTAATCTGCCACATTATCCCCAAGTCCCAATACTCGTAATTCCATAAGCACCTCTGTCTTAAAAAGCTAGAATTCTATGTTTTACATATTCCTTTACCGCATCCTTGGAGGTATACAGGGCAGAGAAATAGCTTTCCCCACTATCCTCCGCCAGCATCCTTGCCAAGATCTTGTCATAAAAAACCGTGTCATAGGGACATCCATCATCGATCATGCCCACTCCCAAGGGAATCGCCTTTTGAAAATCCTCCTCTTTTACGTTATGACAGCCATTCAGCACCATGGGGATGGGCAGTTCCTTTTGTAGCTCTTTTAATAATTTAAAATCAAGACTGGCACGATTGTCCCGATACCAATGTCTGGTACTTGTAAAAGCTGACTTGTAACCCTCTGCCTCTACCATAGCCGGTACAATGACAGATTTCACCTCTATGGTATTGGCCATTCGGAGGATATCCGTCGGCTGCAGACCCCTTCCCTCTGCATGAATCTCCCCTTTGAATGTTTGAGCGATTTTCACTGCTGCATCCATTTTTTTTAAATACTCATCCACATTTTCCGCAAAAGGAGCATAGGTGACCGAAGGAAAACCACAGGCAAAGGCCTTCTCTACCTCCTGCTCTTCCTGACACCTGTCATACAGCATGGCCATGGGAACAGAGGTTCTTTCTATTATTTTGCCCGCCATTTGAGCATATAGATCCACCGGCATATAAAAGGTCATATCATGGGGAAGCATCACCACGGCAGAACGGGAAATTTCCTCTGCTGCCTCAAGGGCAGCAGAGATTCCCTCATAGTTAAAGGTTTCAAAGCAGACAACCGCATGTTGCTTCTGCATTGCATTTCTTATGATTTCAGAAACTGACGCTAACATCCTAGCAGCCTCGCAATTTAATACTCTCTGTCATCAATCTCAAGACCCTGGATATAACGCATTGCCTCTCGAATGACAGCCTCATATTTGCCGTGAACCCCTGTAACATGGTGAATATAGGGACCTTTTACAAGCTTGCGTTCCAGCTTCGGCCAGTCCTTGGCTTCCACATATACAAAGGTTCCGCAGGTGTCCGGACCCTCACAGCCCTTGACTTCCTCCACAAGAAAGACATAATCCCCGGTATTATAGGCCAAACGTCCTATCGTGATATCTCCACCCTTGATCTCAAACTGGCCATATCCTTCGTCCACCAGCTTCGCCGGGGCTCCTTCCTTTCTCAGGGACTGGGGGAAGGGACCACAATGCCACAAGAGCTCAGAATTATCATTGATAGGGTTGCGAATTGTAAGATCCGCCAGGAAGGTGGGGGTCTCACCTCTGGATGCTGCCGCCATAATCACGGAAGAAATTGCTCCCAATACATCTGTCTCACAGCCAAGGATAATTCCCTCCTCTGACAGATCACCCACGGCATAGCAGGGCCATACCTTGAATTCCTCTACCAGTACCTTCCAGCATTCCGTGGCAAAGGCCGTGCAGCCATGACTTTCCTTCAATTCCTTCACTGCCAGCTCCAGGGCTGCTGTATTTCTGACAACTTCCGGGAAGGCCTGGGAACAATCGATCTGGCTTTCGATCCGCGCTGCCTCCCGATCCACATCCTCCTTTCGATCCTTCAGGATGCTCTTCATCAGGGCGATCATATCCGTTCCCTCGATGGGCTCCACCTCAATGCCAAAGCGCTCCATCAACTCCCCTTCGTTATACATCACGCTGAGGAAGGGCTCCGGACGCATGCCGATCTGTCCGATACGGATGTTTTTGAAAGCCTTCACCACAGAAGCCACACGAATGAACTGATCCAGTCCTTCCTCCAGAATGGGACTGTCCATCCAACAATTTTCGATATAAGTGAAGGGAACGCCCCTTCTTCTCAATACATTTCCTATAGTAAACAATCCGCATTGAAAGTCAAGGGGACGCCATTGATGGCCTTCCGGCGGCATCCCATCACGGGGCGCCCAGACCAGGAAGGGCTTGGCAACCATTTTCCCAACGATCCCCACAACCTCTTCACAGCCGAAATTACAGCTGGGCATGAAGACGCAGTCTACCTGCTGATCCAGGAAGTACCTTCCCACCTTCCTGGCATCCTCATTGGCATACAAAAGTCCTTCCTCATTGACCCATTCAATATCCACGATCTCCACATCATGCATTTGCCCCAGGATATGGTAGATCCTTTTTTTCAGGAGGTCTCGAATCTCCCAAGCCGGTTCATTGGGGGGGCCGCCGCCGTTTCTTCTCGTAGGCGCATAACCAATCTTAATCTTATAATCTGATTCTCTTGACATACAAATCTCCTCCTGCTTCCCTATTCTTTCGTTTTCCTGATTTTGGAGCTTCTGGTATGAATATCATAACCGATGGCCGCAACAAGTACGATGCCCTTTACGATATATTGAATATATTGATTCCAACCGGCCAGCTGCATGCCATTTTCAATAATCGCCAGGATAAATACCCCTACGACCAACCCCCACATCTTTCCTTCGCCGCTATTAAAGGAAATACCTCCCAAAATGGTAGCAATCATACCTGTCATCTCCAGGCCCGGTCCTATGGCCGAATTCATCGTTCCCTGCTTGGAGATCAGGACAAAAGCAGCCAAAGCCATGAACATACTGCAGAAGGCAAAGGTAGAGATTCTCATGAACTTCACGTTGATGCCTGCCAGCCGGGAGGCCTCCGGATTGCCGCCCATGGCTTTGACAAAGCGACCGTAATAGGTAAAATTGTAGACAATGCTGGCCACAGCAACACAGAGAATAGCAAGCCATACATCCATATGGACGTTCAAAAAGGTTCCCTTAGTCAGCAGTCGGAAAGAATCCGGTATATTGGAATAGGCATTCCCCTTTGACATCAGAAAAGAGATTCCCTGGAAAATGGTTGTTGTGGCCAGGGTAACTACCATAGGGTCAATCTTGAATATAACGGCGATTGCCCCATTCAGCGCCCCAAAGCATAAGCCCATGAGGATACTAAGGATTACCACAAGGATGGGATTCATCTTGTAGACGGACATCATCATGGCCGCAAATACGCCGATGGCAGAGATTTGATAGCCGACAGACAGATCCAGGGTACCGCTCATCATGACAAAGGTCAATCCAACTGCAATAATCAAAATATGTGTGTTTTGCACAATCAAATTCCGGATATTCTGCCAGGACAGGAAGGAAGGCGAGGCAATCGCAAAGAAAATCACCAACAACACTCCGACAATCACAAGTGTATATTCCTGCAGAAAGACTTTGATATCGAAACTATAACTCTTTTGCTTCATACTTCCTCCACTTCCAGCCCAGATGCCATGGTAAGAACGGTTTGCTGAGAGTACTCTTCTCTGCGCAATTCGCTCTTGATCCTTCCTTCATACATAACGAGGATTCTGTCGCTCATGCCCAATAATTCTTCCATGTCAGAGGTAATCATAATAATCGATTTCCCCTCATTCACCAGCTCTGCCATCAAATTGTATATCTCCTGCTTGGCTCCTACGTCAATGCCGCGAGTGGGTTCGTCAAACAGAATAATCTGGCATTCCGCTGCCAGGATTTTAGCCAGGACAACCTTCTGCTGATTGCCGCCGGAGAGGTTGCCCACCGCCTCGCTCAGGTTCGGGGTCTTTACCCGGAGACGGTCCACATAGGATCTGGCAATTTCCTTTTCCCTTTTTCGGTTGACAAATCCAAGTTTGGAAATATTGCGCAGACAGGAAAGGGTAACATTTGTCTTGACCGCGCGGCCCAGAAGACAGCCATGAAGCTTTCGATCCTCCGGCACCATCCCGATCCCGTGCTTAATGCCCTGATAGGGGGATCGGATATGCACCTGGTCTCCGTGAATGTAAATCTTCCCTGCCTCCATTTTGTCAGCACCGGCAATCACTCGGGCCATTTCCGTTCTTCCTGCCCCTACCAATCCTGCGAAGCCCAGAATCTCTCCTTTGTGCAGTTCAAAGGAAATATCCTTGTCTCCATTTCCATACATTCCCTCCACTTTGAGCACTACCTCCTCCGTGGGTGGTTTGTGCTGGGGAAAGCTCTCCTTCAGCTCCCGGCCAACCATCAGGCTGATCAGCTCTTTCCGATTGGTTTTCTTCACCTCCAGAGTATCAATATAGCTGCCGTCTCTCATCACCGTAACCTTATCAGCCAATTCAAAGATTTCATCCATGCGATGACTGATATATACAATGGCCACGCCGGCCTTACGCAGCTTGTTTACAACCTGAAACAGTTTACCGGCCTCGGCCGAGGACAAGGGGCCTGTAGGCTCATCCAATATCAGCATTTTGACCTTCTTTGTGATGGCCTTGGCAATCTCTACGATCTGTTTTTTGGATACAGGCAAAGTATATACCTCTGTTTTGGGATCAATATCCATATCAAACAGTTCAAAGGCCTCTCGTGCCTTGTCCCTCATGTACTTGTAATCCACGAATTTGCCTCTGCGTTCTCCCAGACAGATATTTTCGGCCACAGACAGGCACTCCACCAGATTCAATTCCTGGTATACCACTTCGATGCCATGCTCTTTGGATAATTTCGGCGTCATGTGGCTGTAAACCGAGCCATCCTCCAAGGTAATCTTTCCGGAATCCGGAATGATAGCTCCGGCAATTGTCTTGATCAAGGTAGATTTTCCTGCACCATTTTCTCCCAAAAGAGCATGCACTTCCCCCGCCTTGAATTCTATGGAAAGATTATTTAAAGCCACAACTCCTCCATAGGTTTTGGTAATATTTTTTAATGAAATGATGGTATCCCTCATCAAATATCATTCTCCCTTGAATTCAGAAGATGCCGGAAGCTCGTCATTGTATTTCACTTCAACCAATTCCTTGCCTTCCTCATCATACATCATATATCCCACATATTCCCATATTTCCGCATCCACTGATTCGCCTGCCAGCATCTTAGGCGCAATCTCCACACAGGTATTTCCAATGTCTCCACTGGTGACAACACCGCGCACCAGAGACTTATTCTCCAGGGCATTGGCCATCCGTTCCTTATTGCTGTCTGTGATATCTGCGCCAAAAACAGCCAAACCGCCAAGGTCTGTCTGAATGGTCCCCGCCTCCTTCGCAGACATCAGCTTTTCACTGGCGCCAGAGGCTGCGTCCCCTCCATAGCATACCACTGCCTTGATGTCTTTATTTTCGCCCCCGTTTTCCGTGAGCACCACATCCAGGGCTTTCTGGGCCTCCATATTGGTCGAGATATTTCTGTTGGAATAGGTCACAACCTGAACTCTTTCATCATAGAAGGGATTCAATTGGGCATATCCCTCCTCATCCAGGAGCAGACCGCCGGTTTCCTCCTCCACCTGAACTTCCTTTCCATTCTCATCCAGGTATGACACCGGATCGCCCTCTTCATGAATAAAGCTTGCCGTATCCGTATCTATTCTTCTCAGATATTTTTCCCCGATCATCTTCAGACCTGCACACCGGTAAATCATATCAGGGATGGAACTCATTTCCAGAACCAATACCTTCACTTCTCCCGCACCGGCATCGGGATAGGCACTATCCAGCCACCTGGAAACCATAGGAGCTGCCATACATCCCATATAAAACTCATCGCAGCCCACGAAGACAGTGGCGGTGCCTTCACCGGTATAGGTGTGGCTAACCAATGTAAGAATCCCCGCATCTGTAGCTGCCTGTACATAATCTCCATACACAGGTCCGTCTCCGGCCGGAAGAATGTACATAAAATCCACCTTCTGGGTGGTAAAATTCTCCACCTGCTTCAGACCCGTCTGGACGTTATTGCCTGCATCAGCAATCTGTACCGAAGCCCCCTCAGCCTCCAGCCCTTTCTTAATCTGGTCCCCCAGGGTCACAAAATATTCGTCTGATCCCAAAGGAATACAGACCGCTGCAGTCAGGGAGGCCTCCGTATTGCTTCCAGCCTTGTCTTCTCCCCCCTTAGATCCACAGCCTGTCAATAATCCGACAGCCAATATTGCCGACATCGCCATAGTCAAAATCCTTCTCACCCTGTATTCCTCCTATTCCATGCTAAGAATTACCTTGTAGGCTTCTCTTTTCCTGATCAGTTCAAAACCCTCCGCTGCCCTCTCCAGGGGCAACACGTGACTATAGAAGTCCTTTAGATGGATCTTCCCCTCCTGGACCAGCTTGCATACCTGGTCATGGGACCGATATTCCCCATAAGGACGATTGAGCATATGGAGGCAGGTATTATTAGGCATATCTACCAGGCTGATTTTGGCCTGCTCATTGCTGAGAACCCCATACATGCATATCTTACCTCCTGGCTTCAGCATACTTCCATTTTCCTTGATGATCTCGGATCTGCCTACGGCATCTACGATCATATCAAACTTATGCTCTCCAACCACCTGGTCCAGATCTTCTCTCTTAGTATTGACCACCACGTCCACCCCGGCTCTATCCTTGAGCACAGCGAGACGCTCCTCATGATGACCGGCGCAGACGATATATTCAGCCCCCAACAGCTTTGCCATACTGGCAAGTCCAAAGGCTACCGGTCCGTCCCCGAACATCAGCACCTCCTTGCCCCGGGACATGCCAAAATTGAGCATGGCGCTATAATTTTCCTTCACGGTCAGCAAAACAGCGGCATCCACATAGGAGATGCCCTCCGGAATGAAATTGGTAGGATAGTCCTCCAGGCTTTCCAGCTCCAGCTCCGGCGGAATCTCTATTCCGTCTCTTGCCATGGCCCATACGTCATAGGCAATGGCATATTCTGTCATTTCGGTCCAGGTGGAATGATAGGGGGTTCCCTCCTCCAGTCTTCCCAAAGGATTCACAACCCGATCTCCCACCTTGAACTTTGTCACCTTACTGCCTGTTTCTACCACCTCTCCCACACTTTCATGTCCCAGGAGGGCGGGATATTCCACCTGAAACCCGCCAAATTGATTTTTGATCAGCTTCATGTCCGTGCTGTTGCAGATTCCGCAGGCCTTGATCTTCACCAGGCACTCATAGTCTCCGTAATGGGGTATGGGGATTTCCACAATACTGATCTTTCCATTTTGGTCTGTTGCTACTGCCTTCATCCTGCTCCTCCCTATCCTTCTATCAAAATCTGATCTTCCTCCTCCAAAACCCTATAATGCATATCGTTTACATAGGTTCTCTCCGGAAGGAAGATCAATACATTTCCCTTTTCCGCCTCTACCAGGAACTGGGACCCGTGGAGAACTCCCGGATGATAGCGAAGGAGGGTTCCTTTTGGTACCCGGAAGGCTTCCAGGTCCTCCGTGGGAAAATCACCCAGAGAGCATCCGGCAAAGACCAGACAATCTGCATCCAAAGGTAAAATTCCCTCACAGGTATGCTTGTGATACTCGATCATAGTAATGACAGCCTCTGTTTTTTCCAGACAGGCCATGCCAAAGGAAAGGATGGAGGTATTCCCCAGACTCATAGTGAGAATATCGGGCCAAAATTCTGACTTGCTGCCCGGATCTATTCCAAATCCAAATTCCTTCTTGTCCAATAGATTGCAAAAATCCCCGTATTTGCGAAAGTTTTCTCTGGTTAACGGCTTAGCTTTTATTTTCCTCATTTTTCACTCCATATTGGCATGGTTGGAACCAATCGTATCATGAGAGGCTCCTTTTGCTCTGGCCAGGTATTCTACAAAGCAATCTCCCAGGGGAACGATAGCTTGCTCAAAGCGATTATCCACAACCCATCCCTCCTGCGGACTTCCCTTCTCTGACAAGGGATCCATGGTCAGTACAATGTCCGAAAGCTTCCCCATAGAGGATTCTGCATTGCCCGTAATAAGCACAATTTTAGCGCCGCATTGCTTGGCCTGCTCCACAAAGAGAAGAACCGATTGAGTCTCCCCGGAACAGGAGGCTGCGACCAAAAGATCGCCCGGCGCGATACTGGGCGTACACACCTCTCCGGTGGCATAGGTAGTAATCCCAATCTGCATCATGGCCATGGCTATGGCCTTGGTCATCAGGAAAGACCTTCCGGCTCCTGTGAAAAAGACCCTTTTCGCCCCAGCAATCGCCCGGACAGTCTCCTCGATCTGTTCCTCCTCCACACTGAGAAGTGCGGCCTGAATCCCTCTTGCGGACTCACTTCTGTATTCTCTGGTATCCATAGCTTATTACCTCCTGCTTTATTGGTTGCTGTCCAGCGCCTTTCTCAATGCTTTTGCCGTAGCCACCCGATCCTTACCTGCCAAGGCCGACCCCACAATCACAATCTCCGGATGATAGGGCAGAACCTTTGCTACATTGTCCGGATTCACTCCCCCTGCAACAGAAAGCTTTGCATTCTTTACCAGCATACTTGCGAATCTAAGATTCTCAAAGGGAGTCTGTACCGCCTGCAGATCCGCCGGTGTATGGATGCTGATGTAATCCACCCCGAAGGAATCCAATTCTCTGATTCTCTCCATGAAATTCTTAACGCCCAGCATATCCACTACTACTTTGATCCCCAATTCTCTGGCGGCCTGCACGCACCCCTTGATGGTCTCATCCTCTGTAACAGCGAGCACCGTTACATAAGAAGCTCCCACTTCATGGGCACGTTTTGCGAAATAATAACCGCCGTCTGCTATCTTTAAATCTGCCAAATACTCAGGTCCCGGAAACTCCCTCTTCAATTCCTCCAGAATCTGCAGACCATATTCATTGACAATGGCTCCAATCTCTACAATATCCACATACTCCACAATGTCCCTGAGAATTTCCTTCAGTTCCTCTCTCGTTCCGAAATCAAGTGCTACCTGTAACTTCATTTCTTACCTCCCAACGTGTTTTTTATTTGATATGCTATGTTGTATGACTTATTATATAACGTTATAAGATAAATTTCAATACCTTTGCACAACTTTTTGCAAAAAGTATTGCTTTTTCACCGGGTTTTTGTCATAATATATTATATCATTATATCACAATAGGGGGATTTGTTATAGATGAGTAAGAAAAATCATGACTTTCTATACACCAAGGTAGCCTGTGAGATTCGCAAAGAGATCCTGGAAGAAAAATATCCGGCCGGTCTTCGGATTCCTTCGGAGCTGGAACTTAGTTCCACCTACCAGGTCAGTCGGATTACCATACGAAAAGCAATGGACA
>CAVJHW010000038.1:0-20778 GCA_963649395.1 Coriobacteriaceae bacterium
CCGCCGGTATCAACAATCCGCCCTATCGGGCTACTTGTCGATACCGGCTTGCCCGACAAATATCCGTGCTTCGGTGCATGCAAGCATGCCCTCAGCCCGGCTGCTTGTCGGGGCTTTCATAGTATATTCAGAAAAATTAATGCGGGGGGGGGTAAAGAGTGTATACTACAACAATAAAAACATAATATATCACAACTTAATGCAAAACGGCAGAATATTCAGTTTTATCATTGACAAAAAGAGTACCTCCGATATAATAAAAGTTGGGGTAGTGGGCTTGCATACCGTAAGAATGCAGGCTCCTTTGGAGCTGCGGAGGCGGGCTTATGACGCTGCAGCGAAAATTTCCAAAATACCTATTACTCTCTGTTTGTTACACTATCTGTAACTCGGGAAGACAGAGGGCGGACGATGGATCCGGACGGTCAGAAGGTGGACGTTGCGTCCGATGAGTCCGGACAGTCAGAATGCGCAGAACGGAGGAAGAGAGAATGAGAATGCAGAGGATGGTAAAGAAGGCCATCGGCATGGGTGCAGCTGCCTTGATTGCAGTATGTAGCCTGGTGGCTGGTTTTCCGCAGTCAGCGGAAGCAGCGACTGCGAATCAGTCGGTCAATGATGCCAAGAAGGGCGTACTCCAGGTGAATCTGACCTATCAGGGCGATGACGGGAGCCAGACGGTGATCGGCTATGGTTCCGGTTTCCTGATCAATGATGAGTATGTGGTGACCTGTGCCCATGTGGTCAACCTGGATACGGAAGACCTGCAGGTAGTGGCAGAATACTATGGAAAGAGCGAGAAGGATATCCAGTCCAGATTGGGATATTCCGTAACTATCAGCCGGGATGTGGCGGTGGGAGCCAGCATGGAGGTGAATTCCAATGAGGTGGATTTCTCTATTTTGAAGCTGGAGCAGAGCATTCAGAACCGGTCTCCCTTGACCATTCGATCCAGTTCCAGTGTGGAGCAGACGGAGAATGTGTATGCCATCGGCTTTCCCCAGGAATCAGCCATCATGCAGGACATCAATACCTATACTACAGACGATGTGACCATCACTGAGGGCCAGGTCAACAAGGTTACCACCGGAACCAATCTTTATTCCGGGAAGAATACGGATTACATCCAGACCTCTGTGAAGCTGACCAGCGGCAATTCCGGCGGTCCTATGGTAGACGAAGAGGGCTATGTGATCGGCGTCTGTGAGGGATCCACAGGAACCGAACAAAGCGGTGACAATTATTTCTATGCGATTGCCATTGATCAGATAACGGAGATCTGTGATTCTCTGGGCATTCAATATACTTCTGCTGATTCTTCCTCCAAGCCCGAATTGATCGACAGTCAGGAGCCGGAGGCAAAGGAAGGGGCAGAGTCCACCCAGGATTCGTCTGCTGAATCTGCATCATCGACAGAGAAGGCAGATAAGTCGATCCTGGCGGATCTGATCGCTGAATGCGATGCGGTAGATAGTTCGGAATATACGCGTGAGAGCTATAGTGCTCTGACGGCCAGCCTGGATGCAGCCAAAGCCATTAATATCAAGAGTGATGCCACCCAGGAAGAGGTAGATGCAGCAGTTCAGAACCTGCAGGCAGCCAGGAAGGGCCTTGAGGCAGCGAAGAAGGGACTCAGTACGACGATGATCATCGTGATTGCCGCCGCCGGTGCCCTTGTAGTGGTTATCATTGTTATTGTAGTTGTTATGAGCAGCCGGAAAAAGAAGAATAAGGGCAACATTCCTCCCCAGGCTGCCTATGGTGGCAGACAGGGACAGCCCACAGGTCAGATGCCGGGCATGTCCGGCCAGATGAGGGGTGGTATGTCCGGTCAGATGCCTGGCGCATCCGGCCAGATGAAGAGTGGTATGTCCGGCCAGATGCCTGGCGCATCCGGTCAGATGGGTGGTATGCCCGGTCAGATGCCTGGCGCATCCGGTCAGATGAGGGGCGGTATGTCAGGTTCCATGCCTGGCGCTTCTGGTCAGATGCCGGGATCCATGCCCGGAGCTAACCAGGGCGGAAGGCCAGGCCAGAAGGGAGGCTTTGCCCCCACTCCCATGACAGCCATGAATGAGGATGGAGAGACGACCCTCCTGTCCGGGGCAGGAGAGACTACCGTATTGTCCCATCATGTTCACGGGGGTCGGCTGGTCCGCAGCAGAAATGGCGAGAGTGTGGAGATCAGCAAAGAGGAGTTCATCATCGGCCGGGAGCAAAGTCGGGTAGACTATTGCGTCCGGGGCAATACCTCCGTAGGTCGTGTCCATGCCAAGATTGTGGTAAGAGCCGGTGTAGCATACCTGGTGGATTTGAATGCCACCAATGGCACCTTCCTGAATGGTGTGAGATGCACGCCCAATCGGGAGGCACCTTTGAAGAGTGGAGATAGGATTACCTTCTCGGATGAGGAATTCAGCTACCAGGCATAAGCCCTGGAAGGTCCCCGATGGCTGCTTGTCGGGGCCTTCCAAGCGCATGAGTTAAGGTGAGGAAAATGAGATTTTTGACGGCTTATCATACAGATGTCGGCATCCGAAAGAAAACAAACCAGGATTCCCTGCTGTTGGAGCAGGCTTCCACGGATTATGGAGATGTTCTGCTGGCTGCGGTCTGCGATGGAATGGGGGGACTGGCTAAGGGAGAGTTGGCCAGTGCCGCCTTGATCCGCAGATTATCCCATTGGTTTTATCAGGAATTTCCCCAGCTCTTATATGATGGCCTTCAGTCCGAGGAGCTGAGAAAGAGCTGGGAGCAATTGATTCTTGGCACCAATCAAAGGATCGCTGCCTATGGAAGGCAAAAAGGGATTAGCCTGGGAACAACATGCGTGCTCTTCCTGGCAGTGGATCATGTTTATTATATTATGAATATTGGGGATAGTCGGGCCTATCTATTGAGTGATGGACTCTATCAGCTGACGCGGGATCAAACCTATTGTCAAAGGGAGATCGATTTGGGGAGGATGACGCCGGAGCAGGCGGCCGTGGATCCCCAGCGCAGCGTCCTGCTCCAATGTGTGGGAGCCAGCGATGTGGTGATTCCCGACTTCTTTGCAGGCAGTCTGGAGTCCGATCAATGTTATCTGATCTGCTCGGACGGCTTTGTCCATGTCATTAGTCCCCAGGAGATTTATCAGGCTTTGAATCCGAGGGTTTCCAGGGATGCGGAAGGAATGCGGGGGAGTCTGGTCAACCTGACTGAGCTGGTCAAGGCCAGACAGGAGAGAGACAATATCTCCGCTTTGGTTCTGAAAACCATCGGATAAATGCTTGCGGGAAGTCCCCTGCCATCAGGCTGTGGGGCCCCAGGCAGGAAGGAAGACCAGCTGCTTTGCGCGGAGGTGTTTTGGCAGCTGCCGGGGAAGGGGGGATGCGTGGATGCTGGAGACAGGAAGCCTGGTGAAGGGGCGTTATGAGGTGACGGGACTTCTGGCCCATGGGGGTATGAGCTGGGTTTACATGGCGCAAGATTGCCTCACCGGCGCAAGCCTGGTCATCAAGGAGGCCATGCGCCGACAAGCCTGCAAGGATGAGATCATGGAACAGAGTCTGATCCTGGAAGGCCATCTGTTGAAGGATCTGGACAATCCCCATCTTCCTAAAATCTATGAGGTGGTGGAGGAGGCAGATCAGATCCTGATGGTCATGGATTACGTGGAGGGTCAGAGCCTGGATCAGATCCTGGACCAATATGGCCCCCTGCCGCCGGAGATGGCAGTCCATTGTGGCTTGCAGATCTGCGATGTATTTGCCTATCTTCACAGTCAATTTCCCCCTATCATCTATAGAGATATGAAACCGGCCAACGTGATCCTCCAGCCGGATGGCATGGTGAAAATGATTGATTTCGGCACTGCCAGAACCTGGAAGGGGGACCAGGAGAGAAGCTCAGATACCATGCTGATTGGCACGGAGGGCTTCGCCGCTCCGGAGCAATTTGGAGGGTTGGGAGAGAGTGATGCCAGGACCGATATCTTCTGCCTGGGGGTTACCCTCTTCAACCTGGTCACTGGCCATAGCCCTTATACCAGACCTTTCGGAATCACTCCCCTGGGGGATTGGGATCCCCAGCTAAGGGATTGTGCTTTGGATCGCATTATTCAAAGATGTACCCAGAGGGATCCGGACAGCCGTTATCAAAGTGCCCAGGAGCTAAAAGAGGACCTGCTGGCGGCTGTGACCCCGGCGCAAGAGGGAGTGATACAGAAGCTCATGGGCAGGTTTGGGAGCTTCCCAGGAGGAGAAGACGCAGCCTACCGGACAGGGGCCTGGATCGGAGTGATCCTGGGAGCCTTTTTGCTCCTGTTGGGAATCCTCTTCTGTAGGAAGGCATCCTTGGGGGGAGTGATCTGTTTGATCCTCGGGGCTCTGTCTTTGGCTGCTGCAGCCATCAGCGCGGCAAAGTATGCAAAAAGCTAGTTGATCTACTCGCAGATCGGATTGAGGGGAAGGATATGCTAAGTGTAGGATCCTTGTTGGATAACAAGTACAAGATATTGAGTGAGGTGGGCCACGGGGGTATGAGCGTGGTCTATCTGGCTATCAATGAGCGGGCCAATAAGACCTGGGCGGTAAAGGAGATCCGCAAGGACGGGGTCGTTGATTTTGAGTCTGTGAAGCAGGGGCTGGTGGTAGAGACCAACATGCTGAAGAAGCTCAAGCATCCCCATTTGCCAAGTATCATAGATGTCCTGGATGGGGAGGACAGCTTCATCATCGTCATGGACTATATTGAGGGCACCAGTCTTCTGAAGCTGCTGCAGACAGAAGGGGCTCAGCCGGAGGAGAAGGTGGTGAAATGGGGCAGACAGCTCTGTGATGTTCTGGCTTATCTCCATCGCCAGCAGCCCCCCATTATCTACAGGGACATGAAGCCGGCCAATATCATGCTGAAGCCGGATGGAACGATCACCCTGATCGATTTTGGCATTGCCAGGGAGTTCAAGAATCGGGCTATGGTGGAGGACACCACCTGCCTGGGCACCCGGGGATACGCGGCGCCGGAGCAGTTTGGAGGCCGGGGGCAGACGGATCCCAGAACGGATATCTACTGTCTGGGAGCCACCCTTTACCATCTGTTGACCGGCCATTCTCCGGCAGAACCGCCCTATGAGATTAAGCCTTTGCGCTATTGGCTTCCCCAATATGCGGGAAGCGGCTTGGAGAAGCTGATTCTCAAATGCACCCAGCAGGATCCTTCCGCCCGTTACCAAAGCTGTGAGGAATTGATGTACGCCCTGCAGCATTATCGGGAGGAGGATGATCGGATCCAGAGGCAGAGGAGAAGCAAATGGAGACGCTTCCTGGCCGGAGTCCTGGTAGGCTGCCTGGGTCTGGCAGGAAGCATCGGCTTCCACCTGGCTTTGGATGGAGCCAAGAAGGATTCCTATGAATATCTAATCCAGCAGGCCCAAAGCCAGGGGAATCTCGAGGGGGCCAAGACCTATTTCAAGCAGGCTCTGGAGGTGGACGCCGGTGATCAGGAGGCTTATGAGGCTCTTCTGGAGATGGCAGAGCAGGATATTGTGGCCAACGAAGGGGAATTATCCTCGGAGACAGCCAGCATCATCAATGATTGCCTGAATAGCACGGCCAATGGCTCCCAATCCTATATCAGCCAGCTTCAGAAGGAGAATCCCAGCGAATATGCCAAGGTCATGTATGAGATGGGGATCTGGTATTTCTTCATGAAGGGCAATACGGATGGGGTGAAAAAGCAGGCCAGCGACAATTATTTCTCCAAGATCCAGGAGGACAGATATCTGGGCTGTCTCAAGGAAGGGCAGCAGCAGATGGCAGAGCTCTTGTATAAGATTGGCGGCTACATAGGGTCCCTGAACAGCAATATGAGCAAATATGGCGCGGATACCGATTCCAAGGGCAGCTATAAGGCCCTATTTTCCGACCTGTCCACCATTGTGACAGGGAATCTGAAGTCCAGGGTGGAGAAGGACAGCTATTGTATCAAGATCTATGAGCAGACTGCCAATTGGCTGGATAATAATTATAGCGATTTCACAGGGGATGGCATACAGAAGGAGCAGATCAAGACGCTTCTGGAAACCATCCGGAAGGGACTGGAGGGACTGGAGATCCGGGAGGGCAATAACAGCTATGAGGATTACCGGCAGGCCCTGGATACGGTAAATAATGCTCTGCAGCTGGTGAATCGTGCTTCAGAGACAGCAGACTAGAAGGGGAGGAGTAAAATGAGTGCACAAGAGGCGATTGGCCTGTTTTCCATCTGCTTCTATGTCAGTCTGGCTGTCATGGCAGCGGGCTTTGGCTTTGCGGCCTTCGCCTTCTTCCGATACCGGATCCCCCAGGTTTTCGCTTTGATGACCGGGAAAGCCCAGAGGAAAACAGTGGAGAAAATGAGAAGCAGCAGGCAGCTGCAGACAGAGGAAGAGATAGAAGGACCAATAGAAGGACCAGTAGAAGCATCAGTAGAAGGACCAGTAGAAGCTCCAATAAAAGAAGCGATAGAAGAAAGGATAGATGGGGAGCCGGAGGCGGAAACGGAGCGCCTGGATCATCCTCCGGAATTCGATAGGCATCCGCAGGTGAAAGAGGCAATGCAGCATCCGGTCGGGGGATTTGAGACCATAGAGCACCTGATGGTCATTCATACCGATGAGGAGCTATAGGATAAAAAGCTGTAGGATAAAAAGCATCCATACAAGGAAGGAGATTAAGGGGATGAAAGAAAGGACAATGAAGACAAAGATCCTGTCCGGCATCCTTGCCATCGCTATGGTCTGGGGACTTCTGTATAACAATTACGGGATCTCCAGGGTGGCAGCGGATGGAAAGACAGCAGGGGCCTTGGAAGAACTGACACCTGTCAGCCTCTCCGCCCAGGTGATTGTAACCAAGACAGTGACCACATCCACGCAGACCAGCTCCCAGCAGCTGGTGATCGACGGGGTACCCCAGTACGAGAAGAAGACAGTAGAAGAAACGGTTGTGGTAATGGATGACCAGGGAAATCCGGTACAGGCTACCAATGAGGACGGAAGCCCCAAGACGGATGATGAGGGGAATCCCCTTTATCAGACAAAGACGGAATCCAAGGAAGTCGATGACCCGACCCAGCCCATCTATGAGACGGAGGAAGTCCAGGCGACAGAATATGCCGCTGTCCCCAAGGTCTTTAAGGATGGCCAAGAGGTCGAGGGGCTTTCCTGTGAGCCTGTGGAAGAGGGAAAGAAATATAAGCTCAGCTACGACGGCATAGATTTCGGAAGTTTTACCTTTTCAGACAGCGACTTTGGCCCTGCGGAAGCCACGGAGGACGAGAAGGTAACGAGAGCAACAGCAACCAGCGAAGTAAGAGGAGTCGCTATTGATGGAGAGGATATCTCTGAGGTAGGGCTCTATGCCAATGGGGAAGACAGCAAGGATGTTCCTGTATGGACAGGGACCTATGGGAACCTGAACTTTCGCACAAGTGATTCCCAAAAGGTGACCGCCCAAAACGGAAGGGTATCCTCCTGTGGGCTGGCTACAGGAAGCCTGGAGGATGTTAAGGTGCAAGCCTATATCCAGGGAGACAGTGGGGAGTGCTATGCCTTGAAGGAGTATGAGGTAAAGCTGACGGCTCCCAGGGTAGATTCCATTTCTCTGACTAAGGTTGAAACAACTACAGAGGGGAAGAAGGCAATACAGGAGGAAAGCGGGAATTGGTATACCAATGACCCCAACCCTACGCTTGTCCTGTCTTATACAGGTGAGGGCCTTGGCAAGGCCATGTTTGCCGGAGAGGGCATCGATGGGGACCATATTGCGATCACTAAGGAAGAGGGAAAGGGCACAGTAAGGGTTCCCTATCAAGCCATTTCCGAGAATAAAGAATATACTCTCAGCTATTCTAAGGACTTTGATCCGGGGGAAACGAAGATCGCGAGCTTTATCCTGGATACCCAGGGACCGGTCATATCGAACATTCAGTCGAAGGAAGAGGGAAGAGGCCCGGGCAAGAAGGTTACAGTGACAGCCCAGGTGACAGATGAGGGCCTTGGGGTTGACGCAGATACGGTTCTGGCATCTTTTCAGAATGTCTCAGAGGAGACCAGTTCCCAGAAGATGACTTATGACGAAGCCGCCGCAGCCTATAGGAGGACGGTTTCGGGAAGAAAGTATTCTGGACGTGTGATCTTCGTCACCGCCCAGGATCTTTTGGGCAACCAGACCACCCGCAGCTCTGAGGATGCAACCCAACCGGAGGTTGAGCTCAGCCTTGCAGAGGATGGGAAGGAAGGAGAGTATTATACGAAGGATCTCTCCGTCACTGTAACCGCTGCATATGGCAATTATCCCTTTAGAGATCTCAAGGTAGAGGTAAGTGCAGGAAAGGAAAAGAAGACCTATAGCATCCCCCAGAAGGATCTTGTCTATGATGCCACCTCCGCTGCTTATCAGGCATCCATCACCCTGTCGGATCAGGATCTGGAGCAGGGGAAGAAGGGAATCGGTAATCTTATCGATCGGATTACAGAGATAAAAGCGGTGTTGCAAGTTGGAAACCAGGAGGTAACAGATGAGGTAAGCCCCAATGTAATCATCGATACCAAGGCTCCGGAGATTAGTCTGAAGACCAGCGGAGAACTCTACGAGAAAGAAATGGGCCAGGATCAGGACAATAAGATCTTTGTCAAGGGAGAAGAGCAGGGAAAGGACTATACCCAGACCATCACATTGACGGTTACGGATGTGAATTTTGATGCGGAGGCATATTTGCAAAAGCTGAAGGATCTGAAGAATTCAGATGCCCTAAAGGAGAAGCTCCTGGAGGTATCCCTGAAAACGGATCAGAATAACTACTCCTATGAGTTGCAATTTGCAGGACAGATCGAACAGGTAACGGCTATAGAGGCCACCCTTCCGGCTATCGAAGATCAGGCGGGAAATGTTCTGGCGGATTCTGCTGAACTGAAATTAAAGGGAAAGGTGAGTGGTCAGGATACGGCTTATTCGGTGGGAAGCATCACCGGGGGCAAGCCGGGCATGACCTTCTACCTGGATGCCCAGGCCCCCTATGGAACGGAGGACCTACCGGAATTCACGATTGAGACCTCCGGCCTTTCCTACGAAACCGAGGAAAATGGGAGTAAAGTAAAAACTTTCTATAACAATTCCACCGAGGACCCTGGGGTCATCCAGGTAAAGATCCCCCTTACGGACGGCGAGGGAGTCGGCATAGAGAAGGTGGAATATTGGCTGAAAGGCGCGCAGGGAGCTATTGCAGCCCCGGCGGGAGGAACTCTGCCCAGTGAGGAAGCGACAAAAGAGCTGGATTATGATAGGGCCACCCAAAGCTGCAGCTTTAGCCTGAACCTTCAAAAGGATGCGGAAGTAAAGAATATTGAGCTCTGGGTGAAGGCGACGGACAGGGCTGGCAACAGCCGAAGTGTTTTTGTAACCTTCCATGTGGATACCAAGGCTCCTGAGATCCAGCTGCAGACATTGGATTCTCCTGTGAATTCGGACGGCACCTACAGCTATTATGACAAGGACTTGACCTATACCTTTGCTATCCAGGATCAGGATATTGATTCCCTGGAGGGAACCTATACCTATTCTCAGAGAAATACAAAGACCGGAGTCTATGAGAAAACAGAAGAGACTGCGCCGATGACCGTTTCTGTGGAGGAGGATAAAACAAGGGCAGCTGCTTCCTTTACCCTGAAGGATGGTCAGATTCTGGTCAGCTACCAATTGACGGCTTATGATAAAGCAGGTCAGGAGATTGGAACCAGCCAAGGAACCAATGTCCACAGAAGTATTTTGGCTGAGGAGGGGATCCAGGCCGTAGTGGATGAGACGGATCCCGTATTTACCATTCGCCAATCCAACAAGACAGCGGATGGAAGCAATGGAAGGGTGGATTATTATCAGAAGGAGGTAACCTTTGAGGTTACGATCTCCGATATTAACCTGCAGGATGCTTCCCTTGTGACCAACCTGCTGGAATCTGGATTGGAATTTACCACACAGGATGGGGTGACTTATACCGGAAGCTTTACCCTGGACGATGGGAAAGCCGAGCCTCTGACGGAAGGGGACCTTCTCTCGGAGCTGAAGGCAGTGGTGCAGGATAAGGCATTGCGAACAGTTACCAAGGAGACATTGACGGACGACACCACTCTTGCTTTGCAAATCAATGGAAAAGAGATTAGCAAGAGTGAAAATTCCCAGAATATTGTCATTGACAAGGCGGATCCTGAGATTATCATAACTGCCCCGGAGGCGAAGACCAGCAGCAACTCCCAGGGCACGGTCTACTATTACAATCAGGACCAGCAGATCCAGGTAGTCGTGAATGATATCCATCTGAAGGACAAGAGGGTTACCTACAAGCTGCAGGGAGAAGACAAGACTCTGTCCTTGCGGGAGTCGGCAGCCACCCCGGGCAGGTATGAGGCTACCCTGGACCTGCCGGATGGCACCATGGTCTCCGATCTGGCCGTGACAGCGGAAGATTATGGGGCCAGAACCAGTCAGGATGACAGCTGCCGGGAGAAGGTCTACATCATCGATACCAGCAAACCGACCCTTGCCGTGTCCCTGGCGGGCAATGGAATTGCCAGCTACTTTACCAACAATGGCAGTGTTTATATCCGATTTGCCGACCCGGCTACCGGAGAGAGCGGCCAGTGGTCCCAAGCTTCCCGGAAGAATGTTACGTTGACGGTAACTACAGCAGATAAGAATCTGGAAACGGAGGCCAAGGCAAGAGCTGCCCGGAAGAATTATGCCAACTCCTATTTTGTGGGCAACAATCTGTCAGACGGAATTGCCTGGGAGGGAACCTTGGGAGTCAATGTAGATTCTACCCTTACCTATACCAAGTCCATCTCCGTACCGGCGGATTCCACAGGAACCATCCGGATTGACCTGAATATTCAGGATTTGGCAGGGAATCGGGCGGAAGCCTTCGTGGATCAGATGGCAACAGGAGCCTTTGCCCTGGATGCTGCCACGGGTCGGCTGACGGGCCGCATTACGGCGGATCAATCCAGACCCTCCAGCACCAACGACGAGCGTCAGGCGCCGGTGATCACCCTGCAGCCCAATCAGGGAGCGGCAGGGGACGTGACCAATTCCTCCGGCCGGGGCGTGAAGCTTTATGGGGGCAGCATGAGTTATTCCATGCATATTTACGACCCCATCTACCGGGATGGAGATACCCAGCTCTACTCAGGATTGGCTTCTGTAAAGTGGACGGTGGAATCGGATCAGGCAGGCTTGATTTCCACATCCGGAAATAACAATGCCTTTGATGGCCAGCAGTCCGTCAGTCTGCAGGTGCCGGTTTCTATCAATGGCATCGGCGAGACCAATAATATCACTGTCACCGTAACTGCTGTGGACAAGGCAGGCAACGAGACCACCTATAAGGAGTATCTGGCCATTGACAACCAGGCTCCCAGAGTGACGATTTCCTATGATAACAACAGTGTCTTGAACGGAAAGTATTTCAAGGCGGATCGGAATCTGACCATCCAGGTGGAGGATCTGAACTTTGACAGCTCCAGAACCTCTGTCAATACCCAGATGGGTATGTCCGGATGGAGCCAAAGGGGCAATGTCTACACCGCCTTGATCAGCTACAATAGCGATGGAGATTATACCTTTGAGATGGCAACCGCCGACAAGGCCAACAATCAGGCGGCCATTGATTACACCAATGGAGGAGCCAATGCAGTACCCCAGGCCTTTACCGTAGATAAGACGGCTCCGGTCATCAGCGTAAGCTTTGATAACAATGATGTCAAAAATGGCAAATATTACAAGGCCAATCGGATTGCGACGGTATCTGTCCAGGAGCACAATTTCAACGCAGGCGAGGTAGGGACAGCGGTAACAGCCAGCCTGGACGGCCAGGGTATTGCGGTTCCCTCCCTGGGAAGCTTCTCAGATTCCGGGGACAGCCACAGGGCCTCTATCCCCTTCCAGGCGGATGGAGATTATACCATTACCGTGAATTATACCGACCTGGCAGGCAATCCGGCTCAGACCGTGACGGTATCCGAGTTTACCATCGACAAGACCCTGCCTACCGCAGAGATCACCAATGTGCAGAATGGGGCCGCTTATACCGGAACTATTACCCCCACCATTACCCTGCAGGATGTGAACTTCGACCCCAACGGCTACAGCATTCAGTGGAATGTGACGAAACTGAAGGGCACCAGCAGCCTGACCGCCGCGGACCATGGGGTCGTGGCAAGCCTGCCCCACGGCGTGACCTTCAGTATCAGCAATCTGGAGGAGCTTGCAGAAAATGACGGGATCTATCTCCTGTCAGCAACGGTGACGGACCTGGCGGGAAATACATTTACCACAGAGGACCTGGTATATAGTGTCAACCGTTTTGGCTCAGTATATACTGCCTATGACGAGGCCACCCGTCTTCTGCTGGAGACCGGGTATACCAATGGGGCCCAGGTATTAAAATTCCTGGAAACCAACCCCAACAAGCTGACCTCTCATTCCATTACCATCTCCATCAACGGTTCCACCAAGACCCTGAAGGAGGGCAGGGATTACGAGGTCAAGCTCTTAAGCTCCGGCGGCTGGCAGCAATACCTCTATACCATCCTGGAAGCTGCCTTCCTGGATGACAAGGGAGAGCCCATCCAGGGCAAATACGAGATTACCATCCTCAGCGAGGATGAGGCCGGCAATGAGAATTCCAACCGAACCAACGTCCAGGGCAATGCCATGGCAGTCTCCTATACCATCGACAAGGAGGGGGCAACCGGTTATATTGATGTATCCGGTCTGAAGGAAGGGAAGGATTCCATTACGGCTGCCCAGACAGAGATTACGGTACACTGGGAAGACAACAATGGTATGTCCCAGGTGGAGATCTACGTAAACGGGAAGCTCTTCAAAACCCTGGAAGGGGAGGAATTGGCAGCAGCCAATGGTTCCTATACCTTTACCCTAGAGGAGTCTCAGGACGTACAGAGTATCTATGCCGTTCTGACAGACGTGGCTGGCAATGAGACAAGACTGGAGGAGGTTTCCTTCTACCTGAACTCCAGCACCTTCCAGCAGTTCCTGCATAATAAGCCCCTCTTCTACGGAAGTCTGGCAGCCCTATTGGCGGCAGCGGCTCTTATCATTATCCTGCTCATCAAGAAAAGGAAAAAGGACCAGGAAAAGGCGGCCTAAGAGACAGAAGAAGTACACACCCCCGGTATGACCTGCCGGGGGTGTTTCACAAAGCCCTTCCCCCCCGACATGCCCCGAAAGGGACTAGCCTTGCGTCGCGCGCATGTCGTGAGCTCAGGCTTTTGACCCTGGAACCAAAAAGAGGAAAGAAAAGGACAGGAGAGGGCGGCGGAGAAGCCGTCTAAGGGAAGAGGAGAAAAGGAAAGGGAGGAGAGACAGGTGTCCGGCGAGAATCAGATTTTGAATCAGACCTATCTGATCTTGCGTCAGATCGGCAAGGGGGGAGCCAGCATCGTTTATCTGGCTTATCATCTGCGTTTGCAGAAATATGTGGTAGTGAAGCAATACCAGGTCTACGGAACCCCGGAGTCTCTGCGGCGGGAGGCGGATATCCTCAAGGAGCTGCACCACTCTTTCCTGCCCCAGGTCTATGATTTTATCTGGGATGGATCCTATGTCTATACGGTGATGGATTACGTGGAGGGCCGGGACCTGAAGAAGCTGTATTCCCTGCAAAAGAGCTTCCGGGTGGAGGACCTGGTTCGCTGGTTTCGCCAGCTGACGGAGGTTCTGATCTACCTTCATGGCCAGGATCCTCCGGTGATCCACAGTGATATCAAGCCCTCCAACCTTATCCTGACACCGGAAAATAATGTAGTTCTCATTGATTTCAATATTTCCCTTCGGCCCCAGCCGGGAACGGTCATCGGTCTTAGTACAAGCTTTGCCTCTCCGGAGCAGGTTGCCCTGTCCCAACAGGTCATGACCGGGGAGGCGACCCATCAGACCTTGGATGGCCGAAGTGATATCTACTCCCTGGCGGCGACCTTTTATTATCTCATGAGCGGTCGGCAGCCCTCCGTTTTCTATGGAACCAGGCCGCTGGGGGAGCTGCAGACAGGATATCCGGCCTATTTCTGTGAAGTCATTGACAAGGCTATGCGGGCGGATCCCGAAGACCGGTATCAGGATGCGGAACAGCTGAAAAAGGCCCTGTTGCGTATGAGGCGGAGAGAAGCGGGATTCCGCCGAAGGATGGCCCTGGTATGCTCGGCAACCCTCCTGGCAGCCCTCCTTGTGACCCTGGGTATCTATCAAGGGATCCGAAAGGGGCGGATAGAAGGGAACAATCGTTTTAAGGCGGCTTACAATACCTGCATACAAGCCATCAATACCCAGGAGGCAGATCAGATTGTTACGGTTTGCCTGAATTTCCTCAATGAGCAGGACCCCTATCTGGACCAGGAGCCAAAGCGGAAGGGAAATATCCTGATAGGGCTGGGGCAGGCCTATCTGGAATTGACCAATTATGGGGATGCCGAGGACAGCTTTGCCCAGGCCATGACCTGCTTCGACAGCCAGGATTCGGAACTGCTGGAGTGCTATATCGGAGCCCTGCGAACGGCCATAGCCAAGGGAGAGAGGGGACAGGCCCAATATCTCCTGACCCAGGCAAAGACCGCCGGGGTGTCGGCAGAGGCTCTTCAGCTCCTGCAGGTGCAGCTGGATGCCATCTGTGGCCGGGAGGAAGCCTGTCTAGTCGGAGCCCGGGAATTGGAGCAAATGACCAAGGATCCGGAGCTTCTGGTCCGGGCAGATCTCGCGGCAGCAGAAGTTAGCTCGGATCCTGCCCAAAAGCTAATCTGGTATCAGGAGGCAGCAGACCAGGCAGGCAGCCGGACTGAGCTTCTGCGTCAATTGGGGCACCAGCTCCTGACCCTGGCCACCGACAGCAGCTGGGAGGGCAAGGCAGGAGGCAGCGGGAAGACAGGCAGCTCTTCTTCTGGGGAAGCCCATAAGGGGAAGACAGGCAGCTCATCCAGTCAGACAGGGGAGGGCAGAGGGGCAGCCCTGGAATTGGCGGCAGAGACCTACCGCAAGTTAATCCTCCTGGGGGCGGCAGGGATCAATGATTATCTGAATCGGGTCTGTGCCCTGCGGCTCAATGGCCAATATGAGGAGGCCTTGCAGACCTTGCAGGAGCTGGAGGACTCTCCCTTGGGGGTGGATTCCGGTATCCTTTGGCTACAAAAGGCCTTTATCTACAGCGAAAAGGGGGACACTGTGCGAGCGATGGAGGCCCTGCGCCAGGCCAGGGTTCAGGTGGAGGAGTCGGAGGTGACAGCAGAAGAATGGGCAGAGAGGAACCGATTGCTTCAGAAGTATGGTCTGGATTAAAAAGACAGGCAGCTGCCGCCGCTACCATGCAGGAAAGGAGAAAGTAAGTTGGAAAAGAAGAAGAAATTGACTATCATTCTGTGTGCAATTGCAGCAATTTTGATTGTGGGAATAGGGATTCTCCTGGCTTTTCATGCTTCGTCCGGCAATGATTATATGAGCAGCATCAACAAGGGCCAGAAGTATCTGGAGGCAGGGAAGTATGATGATGCCATTGTGGCCTTTCAGGCAGCCATTAAGAAGGATGCCAGTCGAACCGATGGTTACGAAGGTTTGGTCAGGGCCTATCAGCTGGCAGGTTATGAGACTCTGGCCAAGGAAGCCTTGGCTAAGGGAATCCAGGAGACCCAAAGCATCAGCCTGCGCCTGCAGATGGCCAGCATGTTTGAAGATAATTCCTATCTCTATGACACCAGGGAAGTTAAGACCTTGTCAGCGACAGATCATAAGGCTTCTGAGGCGTCAGAGGGGATTAATAAAACCCTGCTGACCTTCCTTGCCGGAGCCGATTATGGCCAATATGACAAGAAGTATCAGCTTACCAAGGGGCCTGTCAGCGGCAGTACCTATTCCTATCAGGTAGAGGAGCTGCACCTGGTGCTGTATTTTGACAACGGGGGCAGCAACAACCGCATCAATTCGTCCACCGGCTATCCCTACAGCGAATTCATGCCGGACCGCTTGTCCGTCACCGACATGAGCTATCTCTTTGGGACCAGTGAGGAGATGACGGCAGACAAAGTTAAGGCCATGGAGGGGGTTAGCAGGTTCACCCAGGGAGAGGATTCCATTACCTTCGAGGCAGGCGGCTGTTCCATCCGGATTTCTACCGATGAGACGGGAAAGATTGCCGCAAATGCAGACAATACGATTCGGGTTTTGCAAGTGAAGGAAGAGGGAGAGACTGCTACCCTGGAGGGAAGGGTTGTAGATGCGGTAAATGGACAGGGAGTGGCCAACGCCCTGGTATCAGCTTACCAAGGAAACACTGCCAAGGGGGAGGCCGTAAGGGGCAGCACCGATTCCGATGGTTACTATTCCCTGGAGGTCAAGTCGGGGGATTACTATGTGCTGGTGGAAAAGGATGGATATATCACCGGGGAATTTGATGTAACCATTCTGGCCAAGGCCTCTGTCACCAGCCAGGAATTCTCCATTTCCCGGGTGCTGGAGGAGGATGAGATCCGTATCGTTCTGACCTGGGGTACCTCCCCCAGAGATCTGGACAGCTACCTGCAGGGTACTGCCTCCGATGGATCCCGGATCAATAGTTGTTACTACAGCAAAAAACAGAAGAATTCCTCCGGTGATATGGTGGCTGAGCTGGATCTGGATGATACGGATGGGGAAGGACCGGAGACCACTACTCTCTACGATATGGGGGGAAGCTTTGAATTCGTGGTGGTGGACTTCACAGTCAGCGGCACCATGTCCTCCTCCGGCGCCCAGGTTCGGATCTACAAGGGCAATTCCCTGGTTGAGACCATTCATGTTCCCCAGGGAATTGATAATGTCTGGAGTGTGGCCAGGATAGAGGGGGGAGAGATCCAGGTGACCAATGAGGCTAAAAATGTTCCGCACTAGCGTGCTCCCGCAGCTGCCGCCGGTATTTGCAGAGCGGTTCCGTCTCACTACGTAGGAAAGCCAGCTGCCCCGTACAAGTGTACTCCGCACTAGCGTGCTCCCGCAGCTGCCGCCGGTATTTGCAGAGCGGTTCCGTCTCACTACGTAGGAAAGCCAGCTGCCCCGTACAAGTGTACTCCGCACTAGCGTGCTCCCGCAGCTGCCGCCGGTATTTGCAGAGCGGTTCCGTCTCACTACGTAGGAAAGCCAGCTGCCCCGTACAAGTGTACTCCGCACTAGCGTGCTCCCGCAGCTGCCGCCGGTATTTGCAGAGCGGTTCCGTCTCACTACGTAGGAAAGCCAGCTGCCCCGTACAAGTGTACTCCGCACTAGCGTGCTCCCGCAGCTGCCGCCGGTATTTGCAGAGCGGTTCCGTCTCACTACATAAGAAAGCCAGCTGCTCCGCACTAGCGTGCTCCCGCAGCTGCCGCCAGAATCTGCAATCCGGGCTGTCGCCCTACTTGCAGATTCTGGCTTGCCCGACAAATATCCGTGCTTCGGTGCATGCTAGCATGCCCCTCAGCCCGGCTGCTTGTCGGGGCTTTCTATGAAAATTTCCAAAATACCTCTTTTTCTTTGTTTGGTAGAATGGGTTTATCAAAGGACAGGGCACTGAACGAAGGGAGAAGGAGATTATGGCGAATATTAAATTTAACAGGGAGTTGGCGCAGCAGTGGGAGAGTAAGGCGGAGGTCTTGAAGCAGAGGGCGGATGAGATTCTGAAGAAGGTTGCCGCGTGTTTGCAGGATATGCAGGGGGCATCGGACAATATTACGGCAGCTATTTACCAGGTGGGAGCGGAGCTTGCCCCCAAATTTAACGAATTGATTTCTGCAGTGGCGAGGCTGATTGAAGTCTTCAAAGATGTCTGCAATAAATTGCAGGAGCTGGCAGATGCAGCGATTAACGGAATCAAGTCAGCAGCTCAGAATATGATGGGCGGCTTGACGATTACTGCAACTTCCAACTAAGGAAGCTGTCCAAGGAGCATTGAGAGCAAAGGACAATCCGAGTAACCGCAGGTTTGGAAATTTTGACACCCAAACCATATATTACAGGGTCTAAGAAGAAAGAGGAGAGGTTTCGTTATGGCATTGAATATTAATATCGAAGACGCAAGATATGAGAATGCAATTAGTCTGCTGCAGGGTTATGTGAGTGAGCTGGAAGGTGTAGTGGCAGAATATCAGACATTGAATAATACGGTTTCCCAGTGTTACGAGACTGAGCAGACCCAGGAGCTGCAGAAGGTGATCCAGGCCAATATTAACAATATCAACAAGTCTATCGGGGCGACCAATCTGAATATTGAACGTTTCCAGGAGATTAAGGAGAATGCGACAACGACCAATTCCAATATCAGCAGCGCCCTCAATACGGCATTGTCGGAGGTAGAGCACCTGTTCGATTAAAGAGAAGGCAGAGATTTGTATCTGTCTGAACAGAAGGGGAGAAAAAAGGGCGGATGTCATGGAATATAGGGCAGATGTGAGAGGGATTTGTTTGCATTTATCGAAGGTGGAGGCAGAACTTCGGCTGGTGGCGCAGCTGCAGGGGCAGCTGAGGCTGGCAGCCCTTCGGACCCAGGATTCCCAGAGAGAGATTCAGCTTAGAGGGCTTCTTCGCAGGGCAGGGCAGCTGGAGGAATCCGCCAGGAAGCTCCGCTTTGTATTGAGAAATTTTACAGAGGAAATGGACCTGCAAGCCTCCCGGACGGAGGGAATCCTTTCTCAGTTGCAAAGCGAGACTCCGAATTGAGGGAGGGTGCTGTGTGCCAGTGGCACACGTCTAGCCTGCTGCCTGTATTTTATAGTTACCTGCTTCAAGAAAGGAGGAAATTACTATGGCTGCTATTGTAATATGCGCCATTGCGTTTATGGCTTTTCTTTGTTGGCTATCCTACAAGGCAAAAAAACAATTACTTTCCCAGGGGAAAATTATTGAACGTGAGGGCGGTTTCCATAAAAAGCTCTATCAATTCACTACAATAGCTGCGTTTGATCAAATATGCAGTCGACTCAAGACGAAAGAGTCGGATTTTGAATCGGCGAGGATAGGATACTCGATCCATTCGGAAAGAAAAGATATTTTCTTCAAAAACAGTAAGGATGAATGGGAAGCAAAATTTGTTTTTAATGAATGTGTGGATGATAAAAATCAATACGGTTTCTGCTTTACGCAATGGACGAATAAAAACGGCATACCGGTCAATATTTATAGTATGAATATACTGCTGACAGCCATAGAGAAATCTATTCTGTCTTTAGACAGTACTGCTAAAGTGGTGAGTTTGGACAGACAGCTGACGTCTAAATTTAAATTCTTTTAATCCTTGCAAAGGAGCCGGAAAATGGATGCGAATTTGATTACAATACTGATACTTGTTTTACTCGTGGCTTTAGTCTTTGTTGTTAGATGGGTTATGGGAAGTCTGTTCAGTAAAATTGATGACAAAATTCATAATTCACGTGTAGAAAAGAATCGTAAGGAGACGAATGCAAGGGATAGCGAAGATCTTGCGGATAAATATAAATAGGCATCTTGACGTTTAGAAGTCTTAGTAGCTGTTAGATGGGCTGGTTTCGCTTCCATGTAGGGACAGAGGGGGGAGGATGCAAATGATGGGTTTGGAGAGCAGAGCTCTTGCAGAATGCCTGGAAAGTTCCCGGAGGCTTCTGACCTATCTGCAGGATGACCGGGAGACGGCTCGACTTTGCATGGGGGGAGATTTATTGAAAGCATATCTGGAATATGCAGAGGCAGCCTGTCAATGTGCTGAGGAGATGAGAGAAGGTCTGCAGATGGCTGAGAGGATAGCTGCTATGTCAGGAGCCTGATATTACGGCTCATGCAAGACAGCTTATTATGGGATTGGAAAGGAGCGCGAAGGTATGTATTGCTATTATTGTGGAAAACAAATCAATGACGACGCAAGCTTCTGTAGGTTTTGTGGCATGCCGGCATCGGTTCCAACGGAGCAGGCAGTTGGTGCTGACCGCACAGATCCGAAAGGCCATCCAAGGCTTGTAGGACTTATTTTGGGCATAGTCATTTGCGCGGCACTGGTTGCGGTATTTCTTATTACCGGTATTGCCCATATAAATCTGCCCGGCTCAGCTGTTTCCTCGGAGCACAAAGTGGAAGGAGCAGGGTTTGATTCGCCGGAGGAGGCCATAACCGGGTACCTGGAAGCCTTACAGACAGGCAATCTGGATCATATTCTTTCAACCTTTGCCGTGGAATCCTATTGCGCAAATTACAATATCGAAAAACGGATTGAGATGGATGGCGTTTATAATTTTAGCAGCCTCCTGGGAGGAAATGGGGATAGGTCGCTGGTTGCCTGTGGGAAAAATGAGCCTCTCCACGATATCATGCTCAATCTTCGACAAAGCGACATCACGCAGCAGCTCTACCGCCAGGTGCTGCAGCTTTATGGGAATTTTGATGAAATAGTTGCAGATGGTCTTAATGTTACGGAGGAGAGCGATATTCAGGGTGTGATTGCGGCGCTGTCGAATCTGTCGGAGGAGTTAGACCTTTCTACTTTGGAGACTGGAGAGGTGATTTATAGTGAAACGATGAGTCAACAGACCTCTTTTGACACTCTGCTAAGCCGAATGAAGAAATATGGGGATGTAATAGGTGCGGAAGGCTTCAAATCACTGGGCATTTCCTTTTCGCTGAAGGGAGAATATGGCATTCTCTTTATGGATACAGCAAAAATAGGCGGAAAATGGTATAACGTCAGGCCCGGTGGATTTCTCTCGGCTTTGGCAGGCATGGATGCCTA
>CAVJHW010000039.1:0-19382 GCA_963649395.1 Coriobacteriaceae bacterium
GGTGCTAAAGCCCTGCTCTATTTGTCGTCCCTTAAATCGGCTGTGAATGGTAACAGCAAAGCAATTTCAGAATTCCCCAAGATGCTTTCAATCCGAAAATGAAGCATCTTCCCATGAATCCCAATAAGAAAATAGCAAATAGAATGGTTAACATGATAGGTCCTCCTGCCGGTTCTGAATTTATAATACAATCTTCTTCCATTTCCTGATCTTTGTTCGGAAGGTTCCAAAAGGTGCGACGGTATTCACATGTATGAACTTGCAAACCTCCCATACCGCTGTTTTTGTGGCATCATCCGCCCACCTTCTCCTATGGGGCTGGAACAATTCTTCCTCCCTCATGGAATCGATCATGGTGTGGATGGCTGCAATATTTTTTCTTAAGTTGTCTTTTAATTCCGCCAGGGATAAAGGAGAATAAGTATCTGTAAACCATTGATATAAAGCGCCCAGCTGATTCCACCGAAACATCTCGGAGGGTGTTTTCACTTCTATTCCCTTCTGCTCATCCTCTTCCCATTTCAAAACCAATGTGGTCCACCCCACTTGATAAGCAAGATTCTCAGCCGGAGTCCTGTCTACTTCGATTATTCTCTTGTCTTTCAAGGACTCCGGGATAGGATCAAATTCGGAAATATACTTTTCAAAACTCCTATTTATCTCGTTTTTTAATTCCTCTTTGTCCTTGTAGGTTCTCAAAACCTCCCCTCCTTTCCTTCCCTTGTGGCATCACCGGAGCATTCAAGTTCTATACTCACGGGGTGTAATCCATAGGTTTTTCAAAATTGCAAGGTGAAGTAGCTGCAGGTGGCAAAATCACAATAGATGGGGGTCTTCAGTAACTTGGGTGAGGGACTATTTCCCGAATAGGTCGCTGTGCGTCCCGGTGCGGGCTAAGGTCTGCAAAGAGTTTATCCAGATCGTTGTACCCTTTCCCGCTGATGGGTATAGTATATGCTATTTGCACGAAGAAAACAATGCTTTGCACGAATAATTCCCTGAAGATGTGCTTCATGTCCTTGAAGTACAATGGCCTTCTCATGTTCAATGACCATCTGCCCACAGGCAATTCTTGCATTTCCTCGCCCACTCCCTTATAATGAAGCCAGTGACAAAAGTGAAGAAGCCAACAGGCGAAGAAGTCAGCAAGCGAATCAGTGAACCAGCGAAGGAGCAAAGGAGATTTCCACATGAGCTACGCGGATCAGTTGTTTATCAACATGTGCCGGGATATTATAGAGAATGGCTGCAGCACCGAGGGTGAGAAGGTGCGGCCCAAATGGGAGGATGGCACCTCCGCCTACACCATTAAGCGCTTTGGGGTGGTTAACCGCTATGACCTGACCAAAGAATTCCCAGCCATCACCCTGCGGCGGACGGGCATCAAGAGTGCCTTTGACGAGATCTTATGGATCTGGCAGAAGAAGTCCAACCGGATCCAGGATCTGAACAGCCATATCTGGGATGAATGGGCGGATGAAAATGGCACTATCGGCAAGGCCTACGGCTACCAGCTGGGGGTCAAACACCAATACAAGGAAGGCTGGATGGATCAGGTAGACCGGGTTCTCTATGACCTCAAGCACAATCCTTACAGCCGCCGGATCATGACCAATATCTACGTGCACCAGGACCTCCATGAGATGGCTCTCTATCCCTGTGCATATTCCATGACCTTCAATGTAACCAAGAAGCCGGGGCAGGATCGGCTGACCCTGAATGCCGTGCTGAACCAGCGGTCCCAGGACGTATTGGCGGCCAACAATTGGAATGTCTGTCAATATGCCTTGCTTTTGATGATGTTTGCCCAGGTTTCGGATATGGAGGCGGGAGAGCTCCTTCATGTGATCGCGGATGCCCATATCTACGACAGACATGTCCCCCTGGTTCAGGAGCTGATCCGACGGGAAACCCATGATGCGCCAATCGTGAAGCTTAATCCGGGGATTAAGGACTTCTACCGATTTACCACGGACGACCTGACCGTGGAGAACTACGTGACCGGTCCCCAGATCAAAAATATTCCTATTGCTGTCTGAGTTCCCTTTCCGAGTTTGGCTTAGAAGGCAAGATACAGCTCATTGTTACAACTTACTTGCAGCAGATGCCTTCCTGCGTAGCGGTGCAAAACAGCGCGCGACATGGAGGTTTGCAGAGGGAAAGGTCCGCATTTTTATAGAATCGAAAGGAAGCAAATGAAGGCAATTTTATCAGCAGACAGGAATTGGGGCATTGGCTGTCAGAATAAGCTCCTGATCAGTATCCCCTCAGATATGAAATTTTTTCGGGAGACCACCACGGGCCATGTAGTGGTGATGGGGCGGAAGACCCTGGAGAGCTTTCCGGGCAAACAGCCCTTGAAGAACCGGGTCAATATTGTCCTGACCCGGGATGTCAACTACCAGGCGGCCCCAGGCGTTGTGATGGTTCACAGCCTGGAAGAACTTTTGCAGGAATTGAAGAAATATGCAAGGGATGAAGTCTATGTCATTGGCGGGGGGGCTGTCTATCAGCTCCTCCTGCCCTATTGCGACACCGTATATGTGACTCGGATTGATTTCGCCTACCAGGCCGACACCTGGTTTCCCAATCTGGATCAGGATGAGGACTGGGAGCTGGCAGAGGAAAGTGAGGAACATACCTGCTTCGATATCGAATATTGCTTCGCCCGCTACGTTAGGAAATCATTAAAACAAGATCGGTAAGGCACCAACCTATGAGTATTACGATCCATCCCCTCAGCGTCGGGCTGCAGGCGGCCAGCCCAGAGGCTAGGACCGGCAGGCTACAGGCGGCCAGCCCAGAGGCCAGGACCGGCAGGTCGGGACAGGAGGAAATTTATTTATGAACAGAAGAAAAACCAGGACAGTAAGGATCGGGGATCGAGTCATCGGCGGGGAGTCCCCCATTTTGATCCAGTCCATGACCAATACCAGGACCGAGGACGTGAAGGGAACGGTGGGTCAGATCCGGGCTTTGACGGCAGCAGGCTGCGACATCATCCGCTGCGCCGTGCCTACCCTGGAAGCAGCGGAGGCCTTGGCGGAGATTAAGAAGCAGATTACCATCCCCCTGGTGGCAGATATTCATTTCGACTATCGGCTGGCTCTGGCCGCCATCGAACATGGGGCGGACAAGATCCGGATCAATCCGGGCAATATTGGCAGCCGAGACCGGGTGCAGGCAGTGGTGCAGGCTGCCAAAGACCGGGATATTCCCCTTCGGGTGGGGGTGAATGGAGGCTCCCTGGAGAAGGACTTATTGGAGAAATACGGGGGTGTCACCCCGGAGGCTCTGGTGGAATCCGCCCTGAACCAGGCAAAATTGATTGAGGATATGGGTTATGACAAGCTGGTCATCAGCATCAAATCCTCGGACGTCAACCTCTGCGCCCGTGCCCATGAGCTGATCGCTGGTCAGACAGACCATCCCCTCCATGTGGGGATCACAGAGGCGGGAACGGTCTATGGGGGAACCATCAAGTCCGCCCTTGGTCTGGGAATCATCCTCTACCAGGGCATTGGAGACACCATCCGGGTCTCCCTGACCGGGGATCCCCTGGAGGAAGTCAAGGCGGCTAAGAAAATACTCCGGTTCCTGGGCTTGCGCAAGGGGGGGATCGAGGTGGTATCCTGTCCCACCTGCGGCAGGACCCAGATCGACCTTATAGGCCTGGCCAATCAGGTGGAGACCATGGTGGAGGAATTCCCCCTGGACCTGAAGGTGGCTGTGATGGGCTGCGTAGTCAATGGCCCCGGAGAAGCCAAGGAAGCGGATCTGGGCATTGCCGGAGGCAAGGGGGAGGGTCTCCTGATCAAAAAAGGGGAGATTGTGCGGAAAATGCCGGAAACCCAGCTGGTGGAAGCCCTGCGCCAGGAATTGATTCACTGGAAGTGACCCTGAAGCGGAAATAGCAGAAATAGAGCCGGAGACAGAAGAAGCGGAAGCAGAGACGAAGGCGGAAGAAGCAGAGCCGAAAGCAGCAGAAGAAGCAGAAGCAAAGCCGAAGGCGGAAGCAGCAGGGGGACTGCATCAGGGGGTATCCCTGCTGGTGAAGTCTTGCATGGAGGGAGGAGATGGACGAATGGAGGAAGTCTTAGGAAAGGAATTCCAGGCAGTATTTCCCCGATTGCAGATCGGGGGAGAATTGGTCAGCCTCCTGCAGAGGGTGCAGGTTGCCAGGGTGGCCATCAATAAGAAGAAAGACCGGCTGCGGGTCTATCTGGTCAGCAGCCAATGGATTCATAAGAAGTATATCTATCAGCTGGAGGAGGAGATGAAGAACCAGCTTTTTGCTGCCTCCGGCTTGCAGGTGAAGATTATTGAGAAGTTCTATCTTTCCCGCCAATATACCCCCCAGAACCTGCTGGAGGTCTATCGTTCCAGCATTCTCCTGGAGCTGAAGAATTATAATGTTCTGCTTTTTCACCTCTTCCGGACAGCAGAGCTGGAGTTCCAGGAGGAGAATCGACTTCACCTGTCCCTGGAGGAGTCCGTCATCGCCCATGAGAAAGAGGAGGAGCTCTATAGAATTCTGGACAAGATTTTCAATGAGCGCTGTGGCTTCTCCCTGCAGATCGAGATGGACTATCACCAGAGGAGGAACAGCACAATCCTGGAAAATAGCGAATATCAGATGCGGGCGGCTGCCCGTCAGGTGGCGGCAAGACAGGAAGCAGGCAGAGAGGGTACTCCGAAGGGAGAGGGCCTGGAGACAGGAGAGTCTGATCCGTCAGGAGGCGGCAATACAGGCGTCAGGGATGACAGGGTCAGAAATCAGAATTCCAGCCAGGAGACAGGCAGCCGGAGAAAGGGACGGTTCCGAGGCAAGGGCTGGAAGGGAGAGACCGGCTCGGAGCAAGGGCTGAAGCGGTCTTCCCATCCGGATGTCCTCTACGGACGGGATTTTGAGGAGGACGCCACCCCCATTGACACCATCGAGGGCGATATGGGGGACGTGGTAATTCGAGGTCAGATCCTAAGTTTTGACAGCCGGGAGCTGCGCAATGGAAGGGGGCTGGTCAGCTTTGCTGTCACGGATGATACAGATACCATCCTAGCTAAGCTTTTCGTCGGTGCGGACCAGATCAAGGAATTGGCCGGGATCCTGAAGAAGGGAACCTTTGTCAAGCTCAAGGGCAAGGCTATGCCGGATAATTTCGACCATGAGCTCACCGTCTCCTCCCTGTGGGGCATCAAGAAAATTCCGGCATTTCGCCAGGTTCGGTCAGACAACAGCCTGGTGAAACGGGTGGAATTGCATTGCCACACGAAGATGAGTGATATGGACGGAGTGACGGATGCCGCCGCCCTGGTCAAACGAGCCTATGAGTGGGGGCATCCGGCCATTGCCATTACCGACCATGGGGTAGTCCAGGCCTTTCCCGAGGCCAATCATGCCCTGGAGGCCATTGACAGCCAATATAGGGACCAATATAAGGCGGACCACCCGGAGGTTACAAAGGAGGAATTGAAGAAGATTTCCGCCCCCTTCAAGGTGATCTATGGCATGGAGGCTTATCTGGTGGATGACCTCAAGGGCATTGTCACCGACAGCCGGGGGCAGAGTCTGGAGGATTCCTATGTGGTCTTCGATATTGAGACCACAGGCTTCTCTCCTTTGACCTGTAAAATCATAGAGATCGGAGCGGTTCGGGTAGAGGGCGGCAAGATTACCGAGCGCTTTTCCACCTTCGTGAATCCCCAGGTTCCCATTCCCTTTCGGATTGAGAACCTGACGGGCATTAACGACAACATGGTTCTCTCGGCTCCCCTTATCGAGGAGGTCCTGCCCCGGTTCCTGGACTTCTGCCGGGGAGGGGTTATGGTAGCCCACAATGCAGGCTTTGATATGAGCTTTATCCAGAAAAATTGTCAGGACCTGGGCATAGACCAGACCTTTACCATTGTGGATACCGTAGCCATGGCTCGCTTCCTCCTGCCGGGGCTCAACCGTTTTAAGCTGGATACCGTGGCCAAGGCGGTAGGGGTATCTCTGGACAATCACCACCGGGCGGTGGATGATGCAGGCTGTACGGCGGAGATTTTCGTCAAATTCATCCATATGCTGCAGGAGAGGGATATCCAGAACCTGGATCAGCTGAACCAGCAGGGGGCAGTATCGGAGCATACCATCCGCAAATTGCCCACCTATCATGCCATTATCCTGGCGGACAGTGAGGTGGGGCGGGTTAACCTCTATCGGCTGGTGTCCCAGTCCCATTTGAACTATTATAACCGTCGTCCCAGGCTGCCCAAAAGTCTGTATTTGAAATACAAGGAGGGGCTGATAGCCGGATCCGCCTGCGAGGCAGGAGAGCTTTACCAGGCCCTGCTGCGGGGGGCGCCGGATCAGGAGATTGCCCGCATTGTGGATTTCTACGACTATCTGGAGATCCAGCCTGTAGGCAACAATGCCTTCATGATCCGGGATGAGAAAAATGAAATGATCAGCAGCGAGGAGGATATCCGGGAAGTCAACCGCAAGATCGTCCGCTTGGGGGACCAGTTTTGCAAGCCGGTGGTAGCCACCTGCGACGTGCATTTTATGGATCCCCAGGATGAGATTTACCGTCGGATTATTATGCATGGAAAGGGCTTTGAGGACGCGGACCAGCAAGCCCCCCTCTACCTGCGCACCACAGAGGAAATGCTGGAGGAATTCTCCTATCTGGGCAGCGACAAGGCTCGGGAGATCGTCATTGACAATCCCCGGAAGATCGCCGACCGCTGCCAGAAGATTTCCCCCATTCGGGCAGGCAAATTTCCCCCGGTGATCGAGAATTCTGACCAGACCCTGCGGGAAATCTGCTACAACCGGGCTCATGAGATCTACGGACCGGATCTGCCGCCCATCGTAGAAGCCAGGCTGGAGCGGGAGCTTAACTCTATTATTTCCAATGGCTACGCCGTCATGTATATCATTGCCCAGAAGTTGGTATGGAAATCCAACGAGGACGGCTATCTGGTGGGGTCGAGAGGGTCCGTAGGCTCCTCCTTCGTGGCTACCATGGCCGGAATTACCGAGGTCAATCCCTTGAGCCCCCACTATCTGTGTGAGGCTTGCTATTATGTGGACTTCGACTCGGAGGAGGTGAAGGCCTATGCCGGTCGGGCGGGCTGCGATATGCCGGATAAGGTCTGCCCCCGGTGCGGAAAGCCCCTGAAGAAAATGGGCTTTGACATCCCCTTTGAGACCTTCCTGGGCTTCAAGGGCAACAAGGAGCCGGATATCGATCTGAACTTCTCCGGAGAATACCAAAGTAAGGCTCACAAGTACACGGAGGTTATCTTCGGGGCAGGCCAGACCTTCCGGGCAGGAACCATCGGTACCCTGGCAGATAAGACGGCCTTCGGCTATGTGAAGAACTACTACGAGGAAAGGGGAATCCACAAGAGAAATTGCGAGATTGACCGCATTGTGGCGGGCTGCACCGGCATACGAAGAACTACGGGCCAGCATCCGGGAGGCATTATCGTCCTGCCCTTTGGGGAGGATATTAACTCCTTTACCCCGGTGCAGCATCCAGCCAATGACAATACCACGGACATTATCACCACTCATTTTGACTACCATTCCATCGATGCCAACCTCCTGAAGCTGGATATTCTGGGACACGATGATCCTACCATGATCCGGATGCTGGAGGATCTGACGGGAACAGACGCCACGGAGGTGCCCCTGGATGAGCCCGGGGTCATGTCCCTCTTCAAGAGCACCCAGGCCCTGGGCATCCAGCCGGAGGACATAGGGGGTTGTCCTTTGGGCTGTCTGGGAATTCCGGAATTCGGCACGGATTTCGTCATTCAGATGCTGCAGGATACCAAGCCCCAGTCCTTTTCCGACCTGATCCGGATCTCCGGTCTGTCCCACGGTACCGACGTGTGGCTGGGCAATGCCCAGACCCTGATCGAGGAGGGAAAAGCTACCATTTCCACCGCCATCTGTACCCGGGATGATATTATGACCTACCTGATCCAGAAGAATCTGGAGAGTGAGCAGGCCTTTACCATCATGGAGAGTGTCCGCAAGGGCAAGGGGTTGAAGCCGGAGTGGGAGAAGGAGATGAAGGCCCACGATGTGCCGGATTGGTACATCTGGTCCTGTAAGAAGATTAAATACATGTTTCCCAAGGCCCATGCGGCGGCCTATGTCATGATGGCCTACCGCATCGCCTGGTATAAGATCTACTATCCCCTGGCCTATTATGCCGCCTATTTTTCCATCCGGGCCTCTGCCTTCTCCTATGAGCTTATGTGTATGGGGAGGGATCGGCTGGAATATTATATGAAGGACTACCAGAAGAGATGGGATTCCCTGTCCAAGAAGGAGCAGGACACTTATAAGGATATGAAAATTGTCCAGGAAATGTACGCCCGGGGCTTTGCATTCTTGCCGGTGGATCTCTATGCCGCCAAGGCTCATCGCTTCCAGATTGTGGAGGATAAGCTCATGCCGGCGTTGGATACCATCGAGGGATTGGGGGATAAGGCAGCGGATGCCGTGGTGCTGGCGGCGCGAGACGGCAAGTTCCTTTCTCGGGACGATTTCCGCAACCGAACCAAGGTCAGCAAGACCGTCATTGACCTGATGAAGGATCTGGGACTCTTCGGCGACCTGCCGGAATCCAACCAGATATCGCTGTTCGACCTACATTGAGAGCCCAGGAGCATCTGGCCTTCCAGCGTGGTGGGGCGGAGCAGGGCCCGGCAGGGGATTTCATAAAAAGAAGGAGGTAAGTAAGCTTATGGGGGAGCAATTAGAATTGAAGTATCTGGAGAGGTTGGCGGAGCTATATCCTACCATCGCCAAGGCATCCACGGAGATTATCAATCTCCAGTCTATTTTGAATCTGCCTAAGGGGACAGAGCATTTTATCACAGACATCCACGGGGAGTATGAGGCCTTCTCCCATGTGCTGAAGAACGGGTCAGGCTCCGTGAAGAAGAAGATCGACGATGTCTTCGGCCATACTTTAAGCGCGGCGGACAAGAATGCCCTGGCTACCCTCATCTATTATCCCAAGGAGAAGATGGATCTGGTGGCTCGCAAGGAAAAGCACATGGATGACTGGTATCGGATCACCCTCTATCGCCTGATTGAGATCTGCAAGACGGTGGCTTCCAAATATACCAGATCCAAGGTGCGCAAGGCTTTGCCCAAGGACTTTGCCTATGTCATCGAGGAGCTGATCACGGAGAAGTCGGAGGTGCTGGACAAGGAGGCCTACTATAATGCCATTGTGGATACCATCATCCATATTGGTAGGGCTGAGGAATTCATCGTGGCTTTAAGCGAGCTGATCCAGCGCATGGTCATCGATCACCTGCATATTTTGGGGGATATTTATGATAGAGGCCCAGGCCCGGAGCGGATTATGGACAAGCTCATGACCTATCACAGTCTGGATATCCAGTGGGGCAATCATGATATCCTCTGGATGGGAGCGGCTGCCGGCCAGATGGCCTGCATCGCCACCGTCCTTCGTATCTGTGCCCGTTATGGGAATCTGGATATTCTGGAGGATGGCTACGGCATCAATATGCTGCCCTTGGCCACCTTGGCCTTGCAGACCTATAAGGACGACCCCTGCATGGTCTTCAAGATTAAGGGGGAGCCCAACTACAATCGGGCAGAGGACGAGCTAAATATGAAGATGCATAAGGCCATCTCCATCATCCAATTCAAGCTGGAAGGTCAGCTCATTGCCCGCCGCAGGAGCTTTGGCATGGATAACCGCCGCCTTCTGGACAAGATCAATTATGAGGAGGGAACCATCACCCTGGATGGGGTTACCTACCAGCTGCTGGATAGGAATTTCCCCACCATCGACCCCAAGAATCCCTACAAGCTGACGGAAGCGGAGCGGGATGTGATGATCCGCCTGCAGGCAGCCTTTGAGCAATGTGAGAAGCTGCAGCAGCATATGAGCCTTTTGCTGAACAAGGGAAGTCTCTATAAGGTATTCAACAACAACCTCCTTTACCATGGCTGTTTGCCCATGGATGAGGCGGGCAAATTCCTGCGGGTCAACGTATATGGGAAGAATTACTCCGGAAAGGGTCTCTATGATGTATTGGAGACCTACGTCCGCAAGGCCTTCTTTGCCATCGATGAGAACGAGCGGGAAAAGGGCAGAGACATTCTCTGGTTTATCTGGTCCAGCCCCTGCTCCCCCCTCTTCGGCAAGGACAAAATGGCTACCTTCGAGCGTTATTTCCTGGCAGAGTCGGCCACCCATAAAGAGCGGAAGAATCCCTATTATTCCATGCTGAACGAGGAAAAGGTCATGAATCGCATCCTCCGGGAATTCGGTTTGGGGGAAAATGCTCACATCGTCAACGGCCACGTGCCGGTCCTGCAAAGCTCCGGGGAGAGCCCGGTAAAATGCGGCGGCAAGGTTTTGGTTATCGACGGGGGCTTCTCCAAGGCCTATCAGGCCAAAACTGGTATCGCGGGATATACCCTGATCTACAATTCCTACGGCATGATGCTGGTGGCCCATAAGCCCTTTACCTCTGCCGAGGAAGCCATTGCCAATGAGACGGATATCCATTCGGAGCGAATTATGGTGGAGATGGCCCCCCATCGGATGCATGTGGGGGATACAGATAATGGGAAGGCATTGAAGGAAAGGATTGCAGAGCTGACCCAGCTGCTGGCAGCCTACCGCAGCGGTGTTATTATCGAAAAAGCCTGATTTGCAAGGGTGACCTAAGGGCGACGGACTAAGGGCCAAGGGGAGTATTCGCTCATCCCTTGGCCTTTTCCAGTGTGAAGACGAATTCGGTTCCCGCCCCTTCTGTGCTGATGACATTGATGGTCTGCTTATGGGCGTGGATGATTTCCCTGACAATGGCCAGCCCCAGGCCGGTGCCCTTGCGGTCCTTGCCCCGGGAGGCGTCGATCTTGTAGAAACGTTCCCAGATCTTGGACAGGTAGGCCCGGGGGATCCCGATGCCCTGGTCTCTGACAGAAACGTAGACCTTCTCGTGCTTTTCCGTGGTTTCCACCTGGATGGTGGAATTATTGTCGCTGAACTTGATGGCATTGTCAATGAGATTGTAGAGCACCTGCTGGATCTTGCCGAAATCCGCAGAGACATAGAGGGTCTTTGCGGCCAGCAGGAGCTCAATGGAGATGCGTTTGGCGGTGCAAGTGCCCTCGAAGGAGGCAACGGTACTCTTGATGACAGCATTGATGTCGAATTGGCTGATGTCCAGGGTATAACCCCTGGCCGTGACATCCTTGAGGGTCAGCATGCTTTTGGTCAGCTTATTCAGCCGGTCAGCTTCGAAGAGGATGATGTTCAGGTAGCGGTCCTGCATCTCATGGGGGATGGTTCCGTCCAGAATGGCCTCCGCATATCCCTTAATGGAGGTCAGGGGGGAGCGGAAATCATGGGATACATTGGCTAGGAATTTCTTCTGGGATTCCCCGGACTTGTTCAGGTCATCCGACATATAATTCAAGGTACGTGCCAGGTAGCCCATTTCATCGTTGGAATGAACCGGAATATTGTAGGTCAGATTGCCTGCGGCATATTCCTGGGCGCCGTGGATGATCTTCTTCAGGGGGCGGTTTACCACCAGGGCCAAAACCACCAGAATGGACAGGAAGAGGGCAAAGAGAATCAGAAAGAGAATATGGGTCTGGGCCAGCAGAGATTCCCGTTCCTGGTAGAGCTGGGACATGGGCAGATGGATGGCCACATAACCCCGAATCTTCATGTTGGAGGAGACAGGAACCATGACACTGAGCATTTTAGAAGAAAAATAATGAAAAAAATGACCGATGGTATAATAGTCTGACCCCAGGTCGATGGGGTCAAAGCCCTCCAGCTTCTCATATTCCCCGGTAGGTTTCTGGTCGGAATTCACGAGGATCTCCCCCTTGGTGTTGATCAGCCAGATCTGTCCCCCCTGGAAATCCGCCACTGCGGCCAGCTTATCATACATATCCTCCAGCTCATCTGCCTGGGTAAAATACCGGGTGCCCTGGTAGGCGGCAATTTCGGTGGCCTCCTTGTACATGGACTTGCTGTGGGAAGTCACCAGCTCCTGCTCCATCAGGTGGGAGCCCAGGGTGGAGATCAGGAGAAAGCCCGCCAAACCGATGGCTATATAGACCAGGAGAAACTTCCAAAATATTTTCTTTTGCATCATGTGCCGCCTTTCGCCCTACCCGTTTCGCTGTCCTTTGTCTTCTTGGCCCTGTTTTCTGGCCTTCCGACGGATGTTCTGTCTTGTTCTTCCCCTATTTGACCTCGAACTTATATCCGATGCCCCATACGGTACTGATGGACCAATTGGCATGATCCTTGATCTTTTCCCGCAGCCGCTTGATGTGTACGTCTACGGTTCGGGTGTCCCCGATATATTCGTAGCCCCAGATGTGATCCAGGAGCTGCTCCCTGGTAAATACCTGGTTGGGAGAGGCCGCCAAAAAATACAAAAGCTCCAGCTCCTTCGGAGGCATTTCCACTGTTTTCCCCTTATAAAGGACCGAATAATTGGTTTGATTGACGATCAGATCCGGATATTCCACGTATTTTCCCGTGGTCTGAGAGAGGGCGGGGGAGGAGGGCTGAAAACGCCGCAGCACGGCCTTCACCCGAGCCACCAGCTCCTTGGAATCAAAGGGCTTGATGATATAGTCATCGGCTCCCAGCTCCAGCCCAAGAACCTTGTCGAAGATCTCTCCTTTGGCGGAAAGCATGATAATAGGAACATTGGACTTGTGGCGGATCTCCCGGCAGACCTGATAGCCGTCTATGCCCGGCAGCATCAGATCCAGCAGGATCAGGTTGGGCAGGAAGGAGGTAAAGACCTTCAAGGCCTCCTCCCCGTCATTGACGATCTGGCATTCAAAGCATTCCTTGGTTAGATAGAGAGAAATCAATTCTGCTATATTGTTATCATCATCTACGATGAGAATCTTCTGTTTCGCAATCATAAAGACCTCCAGGCTTTTCTTCTACTTTTTGAAGGTGGCAATGGTGACACCGGCGTCTCCCTCGCCGAATTCGGCCAGGTGAAAGTCGGCAATATTCTTCTGGGTGCGGAGGAAGGCGTGGATCCCCCTGCGGAGGGCGCCGGTTCCCTTGCCGTGGACAATGCGGACACTGGACAGGTGGGCCAAAGCGGCATCATCCAGGTACTTGTCCAGCTCCGCTACGGCCTCATCCACCGTCTTGCCCAGCAGATTAATCTCCGGCCGGACGGAAATGGACTTAGACATGCGGATCTTGCCGGAGCCGGTGCGGCTTAGACCTCCGCCGGTGATGACCGGTTCATCGATGAGCTGCAGGTCGGAAATATTGACCTTGGATCGAATAATGCCCATCTGGACAAAGAGATTGCCCTTGGCATCCGGCCGGGTGCTGACGGTTCCCTTGACATTGAGACTTAGAACCTTCACGGCATCTCCGATAGAGAGGTCCGAGGGCTTCAGGGGACGGGAGGATTTGACCTCCGGTTTGAGGGAAATCTTCTTCCCTGCCTTGTCCATCTTCTCCCGCAGCTGGCTGCGGCGCTTCTCCATCTCCTTGACAGAGGCAGCGGATTGGCCGAACTTCTGGAAATCCCGCATGGTCTGATCGGCATATTCCTTGGCCTCCCGCAGGATGGCATGGGCCTCCTCGTTGGCCCTTTGCAGGATGAGGTCCCTTTGATCCTTCAGTCGTTGCTGCTTCTCTGCTACCTGCTTGCGGAGGGTCTCTGCCTCCAGCCTGGCCTGAGCCAAGGCCTGCTTTTCCTCCTCCATGGCAATCCGGTTCTGCTCCAGGGTAGTCAGGACATCCTCAAAGGACTCATCCTGCTCGTTAATCTCCTCCTTGGCAGCCTCGATGATATAATCCGGCAGTCCCAGCTTGCTGGAAATGGCGAAGGCATTGCTCTTGCCGGGAACCCCGATCAGGAGTCGGTAGGTGGGACGCAGGGTCTCTACATCGAACTCGCAGCAGGCATTTTCCACACCGGGGGTAGACAGGGCAAAGATCTTCAGCTCACTATAATGGGTGGTGGCCATGGTGCGGATGCCCTGTCGGTGCAGGTGGGAGAGGATGGCGATGGCCAGGGCGGCTCCCTCCGTGGGATCCGTGCCTGCCCCCAATTCGTCAAAGAGAACCAGGGATTGGCAGTCTGCCTTTTCCAGAAAGGACACCACATGGGTCATATGGGAGGAAAAGGTGCTTAAGGACTGTTCAATGCTTTGCTCATCCCCGATATCCGCATAGATTTCCGTAAAAACAGACAGACGGGATCGATCCAGGGCCGGAATATGCAAGCCCGCCTGCCCCATCAGGCAGAGAAGTCCTAGAGTCTTCAGAGATACCGTCTTGCCGCCGGTATTGGGTCCGGTGACGATAAGAAGATCAAAGTCCTCCCCCAGAGTCAGGTCAATGGGGACCACCTTCTTCTTGTCAATCAGGGGATGACGAGCCTTTCGCAGCTGTAGGATGCCGTCATCGGCGAAAAGGGGTTCTGTGGCCTTCATATCCATGGCCAGGCTGGCCCGGGCAAAGATAAAATCCAGCTCCACCATATATTCCAGGTCATATTGCAGCTCCTGGCAATATTGAGCCGCCTGGCTGCTAAGAGAAGCCAGAATTGCCTCTATCTCCTTCTCCTCCTTGAGTTCCAGCTCCCGAATGTCATTGTTCAGCTTCACAATGGCCATGGGTTCGATGAAAACGGTAGAGCCGGTGGAGGACTGGTCATGAATCATGCCCTGGACCTGGGACCGATATTCTGATTTCACCGGAAGGCAATAGCGGCCGTTCCGGAGAGTGACCACCGCCTCCTGGAGGCAGGTGCGCAAAGAACCATTGATAAGGCTGTTGAGCTGGGAATGAATCCGATCTCCGCAGATTCGCATAGAACGGCGGATCTGGCGCAGACCGGGGCTGGCATCATCACTGAATTCATCTTCCGCCGGAATACACCGGCGAATCTCTGTAGACAGGGGGGTCAAAGGCTCCAGGAGATCAAAGAAGGAATCCAGACAATCCCCGCTGGTTTCGTGATTCTCCCGACGACCGTAGGCTTTGACCCGAGCCGTATTCTCCAACAGTCCGGCTATGGTCAGCAGCTCCCGGGCATTCAGGGAACTGCCTACTTGCAGGCGTTTGAGAGAGGGCCGGATGTCATGGACACTGCCAAAGGAGATGGAACCCTTGCGGAAGAGACGGCTCAGACCATCTCCTGTTTGCCGCTGCAGGTGGCGAATGGTCTCCAGATCCTCCCCGGGAACCAGATTCTGACACTTCTCCTTCCCCAGGGAGGAGGAAGCATGCTGAGTCAACATCCGGATGATTTTATCATATTCCAAAGTGGTTAATGCTTTTTGATTCATAGATTAAAAAAATACCTTTGCTTTCTTTCCTTAGTTATGGTGCAATTAGGGTGCCGAACATCGTGCGGCAGGGTTGTTTCCTGATACCTCCCATTGTACCCCAAAATCGGCCGACGGAAAAGAAATATTTTCATGGTTTTCTATTCATAGAATGTTCATATGTATCTGCTAACATGGTAACAGCTGACTTTCATTTGTGGTGGAGAGGAACATCATGCGGCATGGGGGTTACTTATGGATCATCGTGCAGAGAACAAGCAAGACAAGAATCAGAAGTATGCGGCGGAGAATCAGGAGCAGGCAGAATATAATTTTGTCAAAGAGGTCATCAAGGCGAGACCCCTGGACAGGCGTCTTGTGGTACGAAGGCTTGTGATGGTTGCGGCTCTGGCTGTGGCTGCGGGGATCATCGCAGCTTTTGTTTTTGTGAAAATGGTGCCGGTGGCCCGGAATCTCCTGGGAACCGGGGAGGAAGCCAGGAAGGTCACCATCCCCTCCGAGGAGGATCCGGAGCTGAATACGGATTCGGATACGAAGATGGAGAATTCCTCTGAGACCTCGGCTGCTTCCTCTTCGAATCCGGAGGTGACACCCCAGGCTACCCCTTCGCCTACGCCGGAGGCGGCAATCAGCCTAGAAGATTACCGGCAGCTCTATAAGGATATGCTGGCAGCAGCGGAGGAAGCCCGACAGGCCCTGGTGACGGTAACCGGCATCAGCAGCAAGATGGATTATTTCAATCAGAATTACGAGAATCAGAATCAGGTGTCCGGTCTCCTGGTGGCGGATAATGGACAGAATCTCTTCATTTTGACGGAATATCGAGCTGTGGAGAATGTGGAGAAGATTCAGGTGACTTTTTACGATGGCACCATGGCAGATGCCAGCTATCAGCGCCGGGATGTCAATACTGGTCTGGTCGTTTTGCGGGTGGAGAGGGATATCCTGGAGGATTCTACCCGGGAGAACCTGACCCTTGCTCCCTTGGGCAGCTCCTACAATGTGAACCAGGGGGATCCCATTCTGGCTCTGGGAAGCCCCATGGGATATAGTGATTCCGTGTCCTATGGGATTGTTACATCCACCGGCCAAAAGGTGTCCGCTCTGGATACGGAATACGATCTGTTGATGACAGATGTCCTGGGAAGCAAGGAGGGCAGCGGTATCCTAGTGAATCTGGAGGGGGAGATTGTGGCTGTCATCGCCCAAAACTACAGCTCCGAGGACAAGAATGTGATTACCGGCCTGGCTATATCCAAGCTGAAGGATTTGATCGAATCCTTGTCCAACGATGAGGGACAGCCCTATATCGGCATCCGGGGGCAGAATGTGACAGCTCAGATCTCGAAGAAAACCGGGCTTCCCATCGGGGTGCTGGTGACGGCTGTTCAGGCAGACTCTCCTGCCATGCTCTCCGGCATCAAGGAGCAGGATGTGATTGTGAAGTTAGAGGATGAGACAATGACAAGTATTCGTCAATACCACGACCGCCTGTCCAAGCTGACACCGGGTCAGGAGGTGAAGATCACGGCCATGCGCCAAGGAACGGAAGGCTATGCTGAGGTAGAATTCAAGGTAATGGTCAGTGAAATATAGAGAACCAGGGCGGCTGGCACCACCGCCATAGTAAAGGAAGGACACGTGTTATGAAGTATATCAAGGATTTGCGGGAAGGTACCAGACTGACGGGGATCTATCTCTGCAAAATGAGACAGTCGGCGGTGACCAAGAACGGGAAGCCTTATGAAAATATAGTTCTTCAGGACAAAACGGGTACCTTAGAGGGCAAGATATGGGAGCCCAATTCGGCGGGAATCGAGGATTTTGAGGCGCTGGATTATGTGGAAATCATGGGAGATGTGACAACCTTTGCGGGGGCCTTGCAGATCTCGGTGAAGAGGGCCCGCAAGGTGGCAGAGGGAGAGTATGATCCGACCGATTATCTGCCTGCCAGCAGCTACGATACGGAGCAAATGTACCGGGAGCTGCTCCACTATGTGGAGACCGTGAAGAATCCCTATCTATCTGCTCTGCTGAAGCATTATTTCGTGGAGGATGCGGAACTGATCCGGAGATTTAAGACCAGCTCTGCTGCCAAAAGTGTTCATCACGGTTTTCTGGGAGGTTTGCTGGAGCATACCCTTAGCGTGACCCGCCTCTGTCGGTATTTTGCCAAGGCCTATCCCATCCTCCGCTATGACCTCCTGATTACGGCAGCCATTTTCCATGATATCGGAAAAACCAGAGAATTGTCTGCCTTTCCCCAGAATGATTATACAGACGACGGACAGCTGCTGGGGCATATCATGATGGGGGCGGAGATGATTCATGACGGGGCCGCTTCTATCACCGGCTTTCCCCTTCCGCTGGAGAATGAGCTGAAGCATTGTATTTTGGCTCACCATGGAGAGCTGGAATATGGATCCCCCAAAAAGCCAGCCTTGGCGGAGGCTATGGCATTGAATTTGGCAGATAATGCAGATGCCAGACTGGAAACCGTTACGGAGATCTTCCGGGCGGCAGGAGACAAAACAGGCTGGCTGGGATATAATCGGATCCTGGAGTCTAATATCCGTCGAACAGGAGATTTCTGATGAATAAGTCGAACAGGAGCCTTCCCCTGTCCTCGAGCCAGAAGAAGGCCTCCGGGGCTTTTAAAGGGAGCTTTCGGAAAAATGACAAGGTAACGCTCCGGATCGAGGACATGAGTCAGGAGGGGGCCGGCATAGGAAAAGCCGATGGATATACGGTATTTGTCAAGGATACGGTGATAGGTGACCTGGCAGAGGTTGTGATCGTGAAGGCCATGAAGAATTATGGCTTCGGCCGCCTGCTCCGGATCCTGGAGCCTTCCAAGGACAGGGTGGAGCCAGCTTGCCCCCTTGCCCGTCCCTGCGGTGGTTGTCAGCTGCAGATGCTTGCCTATCCCAGACAGCTGCAATTCAAGGAGGAGAAGGTTCGAAACGACCTGATCCGTATCGGGGGCTTCGTCCATCCTCCCGTGCAGGCGATTCTGGGGATGGAATATCCCTACCGCTATCGCAACAAGGCTCAATTTCCCATAGGCTACGACAGGAACGGCCGCTTGACGGCCGGTTTTTATGCCGGGCGCACCCATACGATCATTCCCTGTCAGGATTGCCTGCTGGGAGTAGAGGAGAATCAGCAGATTCTGGCAGAAATCCTCAACTGGATGGAGGAATATCACATTCCGGCTTACCGGGAGGAGACCGGAAAGGGTTTCCTGCGCCATGTCCTCATCCGCAAGGGATTCGCCACGGGAGAGCTTATGGTATGCCTGGTCATCAACAGCCGTCGATTTCCAGCAGCAGAAGGCAGACAGCTGGCGCAGCGCCTCAGCCGGATTCCCGGCATGAGGTCTCTGACCTACAGCAGCAACACCAGACAAACCAATGTAATTCTGGGAGACCAGGCAGAGACCCTTTGGGGGCAGAATTCTATCACGGACCGGATCGGGAATATTACTTATGAGATATCCCCCCTGTCCTTCTATCAGGTGAACCCAAGGCAGACCAGAATCCTATATGAGAAAGCTCTGGAATACGCAGGACTCACCGGCACAGAGACCGTATGGGATCTCTATTGCGGGATCGGAACCATCTCTCTTTTTCTGGCTCAGAGGGCCAAAGAGGTATATGGGATTGAGATCCTTCCCCAGGCTGTGGAGGATGCCAGAAGAAATGCGGAACAAAATGGCATAGAGAACGCCCATTTTTATGCGGGCAAGGCAGAGGAGCTTCTGCCGGAAAAATGCAGACAGGAGAATCTCCATGCCCATGTAATCGTGGTAGACCCGCCCCGAAAGGGCTGCCAAAAGAGTCTTTTGGATACCATGATCCAGATGCAGCCGGACCGCATTGTCTACGTCAGCTGCGACCCGGCAACCCTGGCCAGAGACCTGAAATATCTCTGCGCAGGAGGCTACAGATTGGAGAAAGTCCAGCCTGTGGATCAATTTCCTCAAGGGGTTCATGTGGAGACGGTAGTATTGCTGTCTAAGGTACAG
>CAVJHW010000040.1:0-10909 GCA_963649395.1 Coriobacteriaceae bacterium
GCATTCATCTTATCCAGAATATTAAACATGGCAATATTGTTGGCCAGGGTTGCCACAAGACCGGCAGAACCATTTTCGTCCATGCCAAGAGCCTTGCCCAGTGCGTTCAATGCCTTGCCGAAGGTTCTTGTAACCCAAAGCACCATGGGGAAGGCGCCGATCAGAACGATAGCAATCTGACCGCAGACCAAAAGGCCGGATTCCAGAGGAATCGTACCGCTTGCGTCCGGCTCAACCATAGTATCAAAGAGCGGGAACTTGATTCCGGTCTGATATTCGAATACAGCGATCATGGTCAAAACGGTGATCACGATGGTAACACCGGTGCCGAACTTATCAAAGCCGCCAATCATCTGTTTGGGTTTGAACCATAGGCCCAGAATGATAAGAGCCGCGATAATAATAACGGGGATCAGGTTCACAAGAATGGTTCCGATGTCCATCTTATACTGGGTCATATTCATAGCCAATCCACCGGCGATACAGCCCAGGAAAATGGTAATCATACCGGCAAGGATACCGGCTCCCAGATAGGGTTTATCTTCCTTCTTGATGATAGACAGGGCGACAGGAATGGTAAATACGATGGTCGGGCCCATCATACTGCCCAGGATCAAACCTGCATAATTCCCGACAGCCTCATTGGAGGCCAATTCCATAGCCAGGGGATAGCCACCCATATCACAGGCCAGCAGGGTAGTGGCGAACATGGATGGATCGGCGCCCAGCAGGCGGTAGACGGGAACGATCAAGGGCTTGAGAATGGTAGCCAGAACCGGTGCAGCTGCTACCACGCCTGCCATAGCCATAGCCAGGGGACCCATGGCGGAGAAGCCTTCCTCAAATTTTTCTCCATATCCATGTTTATTGCCTCTGATCTTATCGATGGCCCCTACAATCATGAAGATCATCATAATAAACATGATGACTGAATTGATAGAGAGATTAGAAACCCAGTCCTTTATACTCTCCGTAAAGACTTCGACATTTGTAATTTTATCAATCAATTCCTGAAACATACTTCTCCTCCTTGTTACTACGCGGATATCTTTAACCTATGTCCACAATCTCCTGATCATCCACGATCCCTACGACCGTCGCATCAACCGGGATATCCGGGCCACCGGCAGCACCTCTCGCAGAGCTTCCGCCAACGTAAAGAACCTTTTCCCCCACTCCGGCACCGATAATGTCTGCGGCGACGATAGGTGCCTCAATGGGTTTGTCATTCAGGAGATTGATAGGCTGAACCACCAAAAGCTTCAGTCCTGCAAGCTTTTCCTCTTTTCTTGTCGCCCAGATATTTCCAATCACTTTTCCTGTCTTCATGGTTCTCCGCCTTTTCTATGCCTTTTCTATGCATTTTTTGCGCTTTTTTAAGCCATTTCTATGCCTGCTCTGCGCTATGCCTGCTCCCTGCTGATCTCGATCTTATTCCTGACGGCATATTCTTTCGCAAGATCGGTCAGGATGGCACGCTCTCCCACGATAATCCGCTCTGTCTTCTCTTGTGCCAAAGAGATAATATCCCGCTCTGTTATGATTCTCTTGGCCAGCACCGTTGTTTTCCTATTCTCCTGCTCAGGGGCTGCTACCTGGCGGCAGTCTTCCTGCACCCCCTGCCCAGAGCCTGTCGTCTTGCAGCAGTCTTCCTGCACTCCCTGCCCAGAACCGGCCGTCTTGCAGCAATCTTCCTGCACTCTCTGCCCAAAGCCTGCTGCCTGACAGCAGCTCCCCGGCAGCCTCCGTTCGGTCTCCTCCGGCTCCTGGCTGCTTGTCCCGTTTCCGGAAAGCAGACCGGGAAGCTGGTCATGAGTGGCAATCGTAATACCGGCCTTCTTCAGGAATTCCAGCTTAGCCTCCAGGAATCTGTAGTAGGAAGGCGGAGCTGTCTCCCGATAGGTATAGAGTTCAATTCCTTCCCTAACCAGCCAGATCTTCTTTCCCTCCAGCAGGGCCTGGGCAAACAGGCGGGTAAAATCATCATCGGCAATTCCCGCTGCCAGCTTAGCCATTGCGCTGACAGACAGGGTATATACTACAAGACCCTCATAGTCCTCTACCTGGCACCGGTAGTCTGCAAGTAAGGCACATTCAATCCGAAAGTCCGAGGACAGCTCCCTGTTTTCCAGAAAATCATGGCAGATTGTTCCATGCTTCTCTGTCAAAAGAAGCAATTTCCGCCTGTCATCCTGTGGGGCCCTGGTCTCTTCTGGCCGATCTGTCCCCAGAGCTTGCAGCTTCTCCTCCACTCTGCGGCAGATTTCGTTTACCAATGCTTCCATGTCCATGTGGTTCCCTCCTTTCTCTTTTTTTCTTCGGAAGACAGTCGCTTACACAGGGGATTTCGCCCCATCTCCCCTCATTTCTCCCCCCGGATCCGGCGGAAGGATGCAATTCATGGCAATCCCAGCCGGAGTAACCAGGAAGGGATTCTCCGGCTTGATGGTCCGAATTCCTGTTTCCTTCTCAATAATCTCTTCCATGCCGGTCAGACAGCAGGTTCCGCCACACAGATAGATGGTCTCCACATCCTTACCCCGGACATTGCGGCGGATGATGGCTGCGATCTTCTCCACAACCGGCTTCAGCACAGGGAGAATCTCCCGATGGCGGCTGTAATCTTGCTTAATCTGCTCTGCCTCCTCGTAGGGAATATGATAATTTCCTGCCAGGACCAGAGACAAATGGGTTCCCCCGGTGGGTTCATCTTCTATCTCCACCACCTGGCCGTCCCGGATCAGAGCAAGACCTGTGGTTCCCCCGCCCACATCCACCACTACACCATTGTCAATCTGATAGATGGCATTGGCCGAGGAGGGCTCATCCAGTATTGCGGTAACCTCAAAGCCTGCTCCCTCTGCCACATATTGATGGGTTTTGACGCTGGATTCCGTACCGGCGGGCATAGCAATGGCACATTCTATGAGTTCCTGCCCCAGTCGTTTCTCCAGCTTTTCCTTCAATTCTCTGACAATTCTAAGAGCGCCGGAATAATCGACTACCACACCGTCCCGCAGAACCCTTGCCGCCTGCTTCTCGCAGGCTACCGGATGATTCTCCTCATCCAACACCACCAGGACGATGTAGGCAGTTCCCAGATCCAGCCCTGTCTTCAGCCGACCCTGGGGAGAGAAGGTTCTGGTCTCAGACTCCTCTATCTGCTTCATAAATGCTTCCACTGCTTTGACATTCATAGCAACACCTCTCAATGACGGATGATCTGACCCAGGGTGAAGCCCCGGATCTGGGCTGCATTCGCCTCATCAAAGTCCACATGCATCTTAAAGGAAGATCGGTCCGAGACCCTTATGATCACATTTTCGAAGATCACAGGACGCTCCGTCAGGACCCGGACGCTGACCCGTTCCTTGTCTGCCAATCCCAATCGCCTGGCAGTATCTGTCGGAACATGGACATGGTTGTGGGCGATGATGGAACCCTCCGGAATCTGGATACTTCCCACCGGCCCTTGAATGGTCATGGAGGCAGACCCCTTCACATCTCCCGATTCCCGGATGGGGGCTGCCACTCCCAGAGCCAGACAATCACTCCCGGAAAGCTCCACCTGGGTTGCCCTGCGCACCGGTCCCAGCACAGCCACCTGGGTCTTTTCTCCCTTGCTGCCGCGAAGAGTCACCCTTTCCTCACAGAGGAACTGTCCCGGCTGGGAAAGAGCCCTTTTGGGATGAAGCTTTGCCCCCTTTCCAAACAGAAGCTCCAGATCCTCCTGGGTCAGATGGACATGCCTCGCCGAGACCTCAATCTCCACAAGGCCGTCATCCGTCAGCCTGTTCAGAATCTTTTCTATCAGCTGTTTCATGCTTGCTCCCTCTGTTGTCTGCTTATCGCGAAGCGACTTACTGATTCTCCTTATATACTCCGGCCAGGTATTTGCACATGAGAATATGCATGGCACTGGACATCCGGTTCAATTCCTCGATAATATCCTCTCGGTTATATGCCTTGCCCTCATGAAATGCCGTTGCCGCCGCCACCTCCGTCTCACGCACAGAGCTGCGAAGCTGATTTAAAAGGGCATAGGCCTTGCCCATACTATGATCCGGAAGGAGCATTTGCTTGATCTTATAATACTTCATCGGATGGTGGGAATGATCCCTCAGCTCCTTATGGCTCAGACCGATCATATAATCTCTCCGGAAGGGCAGATCTAGGACATCGCACCGCATAATCTCCCGCACACTTGCCAATATATCCTGCAGATCCTCCACAAGCGCCTGGGGTTCTCCCAGCTCCTCCAGCAGGGTCTGGTTGACGATGAAGAGACTGGCCAGGCTGTCCAGCTTTCCCCGGAAATAGATGCGCTTATGATCCTTGGCCACCAGATAATTGTCAAAAAGCTGGGTCATATGCTCCGGCTTCTCAAAATAATAAGCTCCTGTATCATAATCCCGATATTTGGGCTTTACCTGGGGCTGGGCTTCTTCTTCGGCCTCTTCTCTAGCTTTCCTCTGCTCCGGCTGCTGGGGCGAGGGTGCCGTCACCTTTGGCTCCTCCGCCTGCTTTTCCGGCACAGAGGCCTGCTTTTTCTTCCCATCAAGAATCTTCACCTTGTGCTGCTGAAGATATTCTCTGGCGGCAGGGGATAAGATCTTTCCCTCCGGAATGATGTAATTTTCCGGAATCTCTGACCGCAGTTCATTGCGGAGTACTGCTTCTGTAATCACTTTCATGATCTTTCACCGCCTCCTTCTCTTCGTTTTCTTCGAAAGCCCCGACAAGCAGCCGGGCTGAGGGCATGCTTGCGACGCGCAACTTTAGTCCCCCCGGGGGCATGCTTGCAACACGCAACTCCAGCCCCTTGGGGGCATGCTTGCAGCGCGCAACTTTAGTCCCCTTGGGGGCATGCACGAAAGCACGGATATTTGTCGGGCTTTCCTTTGTGGTGGGGGACGGGCCCCCCAATCCTTATTTCTTCAGACAAGGCAAGATTGCTTCCACTTCTTCATGCGGTCTGGGGATTACATGGATGGAGATCAGCTCGCCTACCCGCTCCGCTGCTGCTGCCCCTGCATCTGTGGCGGCCTTCACGGCTCCCACATCCCCTCTTACCATAACGGTTACCAAACCGCCGCCTACGTGCTCCTTGCCGATCAAGGTCACGTTAGCTGCCTTCACCATGGCATCTGCTGCCTCGATAGAAGCAACCAATCCCCTTGTTTCAATCATTCCTAATGCCTGCTGCTGTGCTGCCATAATCTATTCCTCCTTCATTTCTGATATCTTCTGGTTACTTTTCTTCCTTATTCTGCCTTAGGAAGTGCTATTTCCTGCTTCGGGCTTAGGGAGGGCAGAATCGCCTCCACCTCTTCATGAGGTCTGGGGATTACATGGATGGAGATCAGCTCGCCTACCCGCTCTGCTGCCGCTGCCCCTGCGTCAGTGGCGGCCTTCACGGCTCCTACATCGCCTCTTACCATTACAGTCACCAGCCCTCCTCCTACCCTTTCCTTGCCAATCAGGGTCACGTTGGCTGCCTTCACCATAGCATCTGCTGCCTCGATAGAAGCAACCAATCCCTTCGTTTCAATCATTCCCAACGCCTGCTGCTGTATTGCCATAATCCCTTCCTCCTTCATTGCATCTCTTCCAGCTTGCTTTGGGTGTCAAAGCACCCAAACCCAGGGTTACCCGGATCGTTCCGGTCTAGGCACTCTGAATCCGCCGGATAATCTCTCTCACAATGGCCTCCACATCGATGTCCGCCAATTGTGCGGCAGGTCTGCAGATTCCTTCAGAGCAGTCCGGAAGTCCACTCTTGATATCCTCCAGCTCACATTGTCCCTCTGCCACATAACGCAGGTTCAGCAACTGCATAGGCCCTACGTTCTCAGAGGTTGCGCTTCCCCCCACTGCACCGCAGCCCAGAGTCAAGGAAGGCTGCATCCCGGTGGTTGCCCCGATGCCTCCCAGGGCGCTGGAGGTATTGACCAGAATCCTGGAAGCCGGGACTCTTCTTGCGAAATAGGCAACCATCTTCTCATCCTGGGTATGCATGGAGAAGGTATGGCCTGCTCCTTCGTAATGGAGGATCTCCCGGCTCAACTTACAGGCCTCCACATAAGAGGGCACGGTATAAAAGGCCAGGATAGGAGCCAACTTCTCGTTGGAGTAGGGATGTCCTCTTCCTACACCGGTTTCCCTTGCCACCAGGACTCTTGTCCCTGCCGGAATCTCGATTCCTGCCAATTCCGCAATGGACTGGGCCGACCGTCCCACGATCATGGGATTCATGGTTCCATTTGCCCGGAGAATGAAATTTCCCAGCTTCTTCACCTGATCCGGTGTCAGGAAGTAAGCCCCCTGACTCTCCATCTCCCGACGGATGGTCTCCTCCATGTCTTCATCACAGACTACCGACTGCTCAGAAGCACAGATGGTTCCATTGTCAAAGGTCTTGGAATCCATGATTCTCCGGACTGCCCGGGGCACATCTGCCGTCTTTTCAATATAGGTGGGGCCATTGCCGGGTCCTACCCCGATAGCCGGGGTACCGGAGGAGTAGGCTGCCCTTACCATAGCGGAGCCACCAGTAGCCAAAATCAGGGCCACATCCGGATGTTTCATCAGATTGTCTGTCGCCTGAACAGTTGGAATGGTAATACAGGATACCAGATCTTCATTGCCCCCTGCCTCTGCGATGGCCTGACGAATCACCTTCACTGCTTCCAGGATACAATTCCTTGCATTGGGATGGGGGGAGAAAATAATAGCATTGCCCGCTTTAATGGATATCTCGGCCTTATAAAAGGCTGTCGAGGTAGGATTGGTGGAGGGGATCAATCCGGCAATGACACCCACCGGAACGGCAATGGTTCGAAGCTTGCGCTTCTCGTCATATGCCAGCTCTCCCACCGTCTTCATATCCTTGATATACTGATATACGCCATCACTGGCGAACACATTTTTGATGGTCTTGTCTGCTGCAGTTCCGAATCCGGTTTCCTCATGAGCCATGGCTCCAAGTCTTTCCGCGTTTCTCACACCGGCCTCGGCAATGGCCTTCACAATGTGATCCACCGCATCCTGATCCCTTTCACAGAGCTCCTGCTGGGCAGCCTTGGCCTTGGATACCAGTTCTCGAACCTCCTGCACTGACAATAAATCCTTGTCATATAACTGCATAGTTCTACATCTCCTGTTTTCTATGTCTCATTATTTCATCGATCAGTTCCTGCTTCTTCGCAAAACGAATATCTCTGCGGGTCATGTTGGAAACCTTAAGGGCCCTTGCCATCCTTCTCAGCTCCTCCACCGTATAGGATTCCAACTCCTCTCTCTCAGACTGGTCTGCGATCTTCCTCCGGCCGCCTTCCTCCGGCTGGCTTGATTCCTCAAGCCGCCCTATGTCTTCCGGTTCTGGCCCTTCTGACTCTGCCTGTCGGGGCTGCATCAGGGACTGCTCAGACGGGTCTGCCCCTTCTGGCTCTGTCTGCCGGGGCTGCATCCTGGGCCGCTCAGACGAGTCTGTCCTCTCTGGCTGCTCTGGCTCCCCGGGGGACCTTAGCTGCTCAGGCTCTTCCAGGATTTCCTGCTTTCCACGAAAAAAGCTTAGGGATTTGTCTGACACAGCTGTCTCGATCATGGAACCTACATCACCGGCAGGTCTCGGGATCACATGAACCGCTGCAACCCGTCCGACAGATGCTGCGGAGGCCTGAGCCGCCGATACGGCGGCCTTAATGGCTCCCACATCGCCTTCGATCAGAACAGTGACATTTCCTCCCTTCACACGGCTCATATCCAGCAGAGAAACATTGGCTGCCTTCAGGGCGCTGTCCAGAGCCTCCACAGCCGCCACGCAGCCATAAGTCTCTATCATGCCTAACGCTTTCATCTACCTACCCCTCTTTCGTGGTCTGGGCTTGTACTTTACTCCAGGGGATTGTCTGCCACAAATTCCACGGCTGCGGCAAAAGCGTCACAGGCTGCCTTGCAGGCGGACTGACTGCCGGTCAGTAAAGCTCCGCCAAAGTTGGTCTCTGAAGGCGGTTCATACATCACGCACATCCTGACATCCGCTGCCTTAAGAGCCGCATCCACACCATACATAGCCTCCAGGGGCGGCGCGATCAGGTAAGCCAGGGCCTCACCCTCCTGGATTCCTGCCCCTTCCGACAGGTAGGACCCGGTACGGGATATACAATGGGCATAGTAGATGATGGTATCATCATCATTGGCGGAAACGAAATGTGCCTGATTCTCTATCATATCTATGCAGGCATCCAAACCACTCTTCACCTCTGCAGGATTAGGGCCTGCCAGCATACCGATGATCTCGCCCGCCAGCTTGGTGTTGGCATTATCTGCCCCGCCATAGAAGCTCTTTGCATATACCACCTTCACATCGGCCTTCTTTGTCGCTTCATCCAGGGCAGTATAGGTTACATCATCGCTGTTGGCGGTAATCAAGGCCAACGACTTCATTCCAGGCTCCAGGTTGAATTGCTTTACCATGTCAGGGCTAAGATTTGCAATGATTTTGGTTGCAAGAACGGTAGCCTTGATGGGATCTTTTTTCATAACGCATTCTCCTATTCTTTTTACTTGCCATCTACAGTTTCAGGTCGGTTCCGCTGGCCTTGTTCTCCAGGATCTTCTGGATAATGTCCGCAATATGGGCGCCGGCCTCTGCAGGAATTGTTCCTGCCTTGTGGATATTGGAAACAACGGTTCTTCTTGCCTCAGGCATACCGATGGTTGCCTTGTAAGCAATATAGGCAGACATGGATTCTGCCGTGATCAGACCGGGCCGCTCTCCGATCAGCACACAGGTCACCTCAGCCCCCACGATCTCGGAGATTTCATCCATAGCGCCTACCCGCCCATATTTCACAAAGAAGGGGGTGCCAACATCGATCCCGTAGCTCTTTAAGCCCTGCTCCACCGCAGGAAGCACATCCCCCACGTTGGCAGCCACGGCAGCGGAGCTTAGGCCATCCGATACATAGATCTGTACCGTGGGATGAGCCTTACACTTTTCCTTCACAATCCTTGCTGCTTCCTCATTCAGCCGCCTTCCCAGATCCGGTCGCGTCAGATAGACATCCTTGCTGTCGCACCTGGTCTGCACGGTAAAAAGTCCCATTCCATCAATAAAATCCTGATCCACATCCGAAAATACGGCATCCTGGGCGGCAGAGTGGGCAGCCCGAAATTGCAATACGGGGTCTGTCTTGTACCTTGCCCCCGCCTTTCCGATTCCCAGGCGGCAGGGAGCATATTGCTTCAGGTCATAGAAGGCTTCCCGGTTCGCGGGATTCTCCACCAGATATTGCTCCTTCAGATCCACGGCGCTTACATCCGGGATACAGCCCTCCTCAATCGTCGGCTCCACCAGCTTAGGCTTATCCTCGGCAGCCGCATCAGCCCCCGGGGCAGCTGCAGGCTTCCCTTCCGGGCATTCCATCTTCTCATCCTTCAGATTCATTTCGGACAGTACTTGGGTGATAAGTGCTCTTAAATCATTTTCATTTACCAAAATTCCATACCTCCTACTTTAAGAATATAGATGCATCGCCAGCCAATGGGGTCAGCTTTCCATTCTCAGATAAGCCCCATTTCTCCATCCACTGGTCAAATTCCTTGATGGGACGGAGATCGAATACCTCCCGAAGGGCCGCTGCTTCATGGAAGCCGGTACACTGGTACATCAACATACAGTCATCCCCTTGAGGCACCCCCATGATGTAGTTGCAGCCTGCCGCAACCAAAAGGGTTGCCAGATTCTCTATGTCATTCTGGTCGGTCTTCATATGGTTGGTATAGCAGGCGTCACAGCCCATGGAAATACCGGTTAGCTTGCCCATGAAATGATCCTCCAGACCGGCTCTGGTTACCTGCTTGGAATCATAGAGGTACTCCGGTCCGATAAAGCCTACTACCGTATTGACCAGGAAGGGCTGATAGCGCTTGGCAAAGCCATAGCATCTGGCCTCCATCGTCAGCTGATCCCAGCCATTATGAGCCTCGGAGGACAGCTCGGACCCCTGCCCCGTCTCGAAGTACATCACGTTGGGGCCGGTGGAGGTTGCCTCCTTCAGCATCATGTCATGTCCCTCCTGCAGCATAGAAGCAGTGAGACCAAAGGCTTCATTTCCCTTCTGGGATCCGGCAATGGACTGGAACATGAGGTCGATGGGGGCGTGATTCTTCTGAATGGCTTCCATCTGGGTGGTTACGTGAGCCAACACACAGATCTGGGTGGGAATTTCATATTGGTTCTTGATCTCATCAAACCGCTTCAAAATCGTAGAAACACTTTCCAGAGAATCGTCTACCGGGTTTAGACCCAATACCGCATCTCCGCAGCCAAGGCTGAAGCCCTCCAGGGTGGAGGCAGTGATGCCCTTGGGATCGTCTACGGTGTTGTTGGGCTGAAGTCTGGAAGAAAAGGTTCCGGGAAGACCAATGGTAGTATTGCAATGGGCTGTGATCCGGATCTTCTTTGCCCCATAAACCAAGTCCAGGTTGCTCATAAGCTTACATACAGCGGCAACCATTTCACTGGTCAGGCCCCTGGAGACACGCTTGATCATATCCCCGGTGGTCTGGGTGTCCAGGATCCACTCCCGCAATTCTCCGACGGTCCAGCCCTTGATCTCGTTATAGATTGCCTCGTTCACGTCATCCTGGATAATGCGGGTAACCTCGTCCTCCTCGTAGGGAACCGCAGGATTATTTCTCAGATCCTGGAGTGTAATATGGGAAAGAACCGCCTTTGCCGCCACCCGCTCCTCCGCGGATTCTGCTGCGATTCCCGCCAGCTTATCTCCGGACTTTTCCTCATTGGCCTTGGCCATGACCTCACAAAGAGACTGAAACTGATGTACCTTTCCAAATAATTTCGTTTTTAGAATCAATTGTTTCTGACTCCTTTCTGGTATAC
>CAVJHW010000040.1:10919-18212 GCA_963649395.1 Coriobacteriaceae bacterium
GTCCCGGACCTTAACCGGGCTGATGGGCATGCTCGCAGTGCGAAGCAGCCAACTTTCATTCGTGGGTGGGGCTGCCAAAGCAGCCTCGGATGGGTTACGAGTTGAAAATCAATGTCTTGATCACCACAGGTACGACCCGCCCCTCTGCCACCGGCTGTCCAATATCGATATAGTCACCGTCAGAGGCATGGATTCCGTCAATACAGATTACCTCCTTCTTCCTCTCCAACCGTACATTGAGAGCATTGCCCAGAACCTTGGCAATATCATTCTCAATCACCAAAATCAAGGGATGCCTACTGGTCAAGATGGAATCGGCGCCCTCGATAATCCAGGCCGCCAGCTCCTGGACCTGTCGAAAGCTGGTATGAAAGCCACCGGAAAATGCAATGGCTGCGGGTTCCTGCTGACCGTCCTCCCCATAGAGGGCAAGACCGCGCTTTAGAGTTTCTACAAATTGTCCATGTTCCTTTTCCTCCTCTTCCTGGATTCTTACCACCGGCATATTCTTGATGGGAAGCTTGTCCCGCTGGTAACTGATGGTGCTTCCGCTCACGCTGGTGGAGTGGGTTCCTGCACCGACTACCGTAGCCCGGATGGTCTCCGCCGCTTCATATTGATGGATCTCTCCAAAGGCTGAGTTGGCCTGCACGGCTCTCGCCAGCAGGATACCTACATCACCGAAGCGGAAGGGATCTCCCTCCTCCGGATGCCGCATACATTCTGCCACGCCTCCTGACAGGGTCACCGCCTGGATAGGCGGCCTGGTCGCCAGTGGTTTTCCGTCATTGGTATAGAGCTTCCTATGGAAGCTATCTGCTTCTTTAAGATGGATCGCCATAGCCAATTGGTCTGCCATATACTCACAGACCCGATAGAGCAGCCTTTCATTGGCCGGGTCTCCCACCCGGATCCGAATATCATGCAGGGCTGCCAATTCCTGAATCTTGGGAAAAATATAGGTAATCAAGCCCTTCTCTACCTTGATCAGGCGGCCCCCGATGTCCAGGCAGCTGGTTCCCCGCACGGAGCCCTTCTGGAAGAAGGCGATGTTACTGGTCCCCCCGCCAATATCAATATTGGCCACCACCTCCCGCCTTTCCTCGGAGATCCGGTCTGCCCCTGCCCCCCTGCCGGAGAGTACCGACTCCAGATCCGGTCCCGCCGTTGCAACCACGAAATCCCCGGCCATGTCACTCAGGGTCTCCAGCACACTGTTGGCATTTTCCTTTCGGGCTGTCTCTCCCGTAATGATGACAGCGCCGGTTCTCAGGTCAGAGGGCCGCATTCCCGCCTTCTGGTATTCCTGGCGGATGATCTCCCGCACCTGGTCTGCATCGATCTCCGTCTGGGATTTTAAGGGGGTAAAATAGATACTGCTCCGATAGATAACCTCCTTATCCACGATGCTGATGCGGGGCACCGTATAGCTGCTGGCCAGATTCACAATGGTCAAACGGCTGAAAATCAGCTGGGTGGTAGAGGTACCAATATCAATACCTACGCTTAGAATCTGTTCCTTCATGCTGCTTTTCCTTTTCTATGCTGACAAAATCCATGGTATCGTTGATAAATTCAAAACGAACGCTGGTCCCGGTCTCTGTGGACCGGATCCGCAGCTTTCCGTGAAGCTTATCCTCCACCAGAGATTTCACTATGCTTAAGCCCAAGCCCTGTCTTCTCTCCTTTTCCAGGGAGATGCCCTTTCCGTTATCCTTGATGGTAATCTGGGAGTAGACCCGGCCGGATTTGATCTCAATCACGATGGTACCCTCCCCTTGGCCGACAAAGGCATATTTCAAAGCATTCTGAACCAGCTCATTGACCGCCAAAGCCACCGAGGTGGCGATATCCGAGAGAACCATCACATCATCCCCCTCCAGGTGAATCTGGGGGCGGAAATCCGGTCCGGTAAAGGATTGCACGGCATTGTTCCTTACCATATTCAAGGTCTCTCTCAAGCTGATCCAATCCTCCTTGGCTCCTGCCAAAAGCTCATAGACGGCAGAGATAGAGAAGATCCGGTTCAGACTGTCTTCCAGAATCCGCCTGGCATCCTCATTCTCCGTTCTCCTGCTTTGAAGGCGAAGAAGGGATACCACCGTCTGAAGACTGTTCTTGACCCGATGACTCAGCTCTTGGATGGCCTTGGACTTGAGGATCAGATTCTTCTCCTGCTCCCGGTTCCAGGTAATGTCCCGAATGATTACCGCAGAGGCGATCTCTCCTTGCTTCTTCACGGGGATACGCCTTACCCACAGGTAATAATTGCCACAACTCACCTCTTTAAGGGTCTCCACATTCTCTGCATGTTCCTTCCACTCTGTCAGGCAGATGTTCTTGTATTTCTGTCCCAAAATATCTGATACAAAGCCCAGCTTCTGAAAGAGTCTCTTGGCATAGAGGTTCCGGAAGATCACTCGCCCATTGTGACCTACCAGGATCAAGCCTTCATCAATGCTCTCCGTCAGCCACTCCCCGTCGCTTAACATATGGTAAATGGGAATTTCTACGGCTCCATAGCCTGCCCGGCTCTCCAGGTTATCCCAATTCTCTGTCCCGGTTCGGCCTTCCCGGTTGGCCTCTGTCCCTTCCTCTTCCTCGGAAATACTTTTCTCTCGGATCAGGGCGGCAATCACTCGATTGCCATACCGGATGGGTTCCACTGCCTGAATGGTACAATTGTCCTCCTGGGTTCTGGCCCGCATATGCTTGGTTGCAATTCCCAGGTGCAGGGTTCGAGCCACCGCAGGCTCATTTTCCGCCTTGGCCAGCATGCCCACCACGCTGCCCTTGTAAGAGGAGACTGCCTCCTCTGGGTTGGCCTCTGCCACAACGATAGCGTCCCCCTCCCGGCAGGGACAATCGATAAACATATCCACATCCTCCAGATTAGCCAGGGGCTGGAGGACCAGTGCCATCATTTTGATTACCTGGATCTCCTCCTCGGTCAGGTCTGTATATTCCCGACATAGTCGTTCAATGTCCTTTTGCATTCTATCTTCCCCTTCGCATCATTATGATCTCCGCAACCCTTTTCATAGAAATATTCTTGCTTTTGCTGATCATTCGGATATGATCAAAGGCTTCCTGCTCTGAAAATCCTCTGCTGCTCATGAGTAAGCCCTTGGCCTGCTCCACCACAGTTCTGCTTTCCAGACGCTTACTCACATTCCTATACTCCTGCTCCAAGCGCTTCATTTTGAGATTGCGATCGATCATAATCTCCAGTCCGGGAATCAAGGTCCGCTCGTCCACCGGCTTCACAAAATATCCACTGATATTGGCCTTTTTGGCCGATTCCACAAACTGCTTATCCCCATAAGCGGTCAGCAGAACCACGGTGCTGCTCAAATTCTCTTCCGTGATAATTCTCGCAGCGGTGATGCCATCCAAGAGGGGCATCTTCACATCCAGGATGACCAGATCCGGATTCTTCTTCTTACAATATTCCACCGCATCAAATCCATCCGATGCCTCGGCTACTACGTCGTAGCCATGCTTCTCCAGAATCTCCCTCAAATCCATCCGGATAATCGGTTCATCATCTGCAATAAGTACTCGCATATCCCATACTCTCCTTCTTTGTCAGCCGACCCTGACTCCATCGTCAGCCTATGGTCAGCCCAATCTCAAGTATTCCAGGAAATTGTCAAATCCCGTCCCTTCATAGCTGCTGGTGACAAATACCTGCTCGGCACCAGCTGTCTTCAAATATTTCACCGCCTTCTCCGTCTGCCGGTCATCTCCCAGATCCGCCTTGGTCACAACCCCGATACAAGGCTTGGCAAAGCTGCTGGAATATCCCGGCGGAAACATATTCATGGCCGCATTCACCGGCTGAACCAAAATAATCAGATCCGCGTCAACTGCCGTAACAATCAAAGCCCCCCGCATGGAGGTTCGTTCCAGATACTCTCCCGGTGTATCGATCATGGTTCCATTCACAACCTCAATTGCCTGCGTTTTGTTGTAGATCAGATCCTCCTGGTTCATATATTGGCAAAGGGTTGTCTTCCCTCCCCGGGAGGGTCCGATTAGAATGACTCGCTTTCTCTTTCCTTCTTCCACCCGTCAACCTCCTGTCAGGATCTGGTGACAGGCGCAGGAGCGAATCCCATGGAATCGCAAAGCACATTCATTACATCACGAAGTGCCTCCTCCACCGCTGAGACATCCCCCGTTATAATCAGGGAACCATTGAACCTGTCCACAAATCCGATGGTAATATCCGCCGCCTTGCTGGCTACATCGGCAGCAATAATGGCGCCCTCGCTGGGGGTAATGGTGAAAATACCAATGGCACCCTTAGCCTCTATCAGTCCCATCTTTCCATACAGGGCTTCCACCGGATGGGGGATAACATGAGCCAATGTGACCTGTTTGCCAGGCACAAATTCCTGGATAATGCGTTCCTTCTTGTCCTCGTACATAGTCTCTTCCCCCTCCCGTCAGATGAGCTTTCCGCTATAAGCCCGGCGGAAGATCTCCTTGATGTCTGCGGCATCGCAAGCCCTGGGATTGGTTTTGGTGCAGGCATCCGCAAGAGCAGCCTCCGCCATCTCCTCCAAAGCCTCCTCAAAGAGTCCCTGACCGATTCCGGCTGCCTGGATGGTATCCGGAATATGAAGCTGCCGGACATATTGCTTGACCGTCCTCACCAGGCTGAAGGTACTTTGGCGGATACTGGGGCCTTCCAGCCGAAGTAATCTGGCAATTTTCGCATATCTGACGGCCACCGGCGTCAGCTTGTCATGGCATCCGGCGTTGAAGGCCATCACATAGGGAAGCAAAACCCCATTTGCCCTTCCATGCGGAATATGAAAATGAGCCCCCATAGTATGGGCCATGCTGTGAACCAGGCCCAGACCGGCATTGCTGAAGGCGATCCCCGCCAGACAGGAGGCATGATGCATCCTTTGTCTGGCTTGCAGATCCTCCGGGTTCTTATAAACCCTTAAGAGGTTGCTCCGAACCAGCTTCAGGGCCTTTTCCGCCACAGCATCCGTAAAATCATCCGCACCCTTGGAGACAAAGGCCTCGATGGCATGGGTCAGCACGTCGATTCCCGTATCTGCCGTCACAGACCTGGGAAGGTTCTTTACCAGCTCCGCATCCAGAATAGTGGCATCCGGAAGGACCTCATCAGAAATCAAGGGGTATTTTGCCGCCTTTTGGGGATCGCTGATGACGGTAAAACGGCTGACCTCAGACCCGGTTCCGCTGGTAGTAGGAATGGCTACAAAGGTAATCTTTTCAGCCATCCCACTCTTGACCGCAAGCCAACGCACTGCCTTGGCCGCATCAATGGGGGAACCCCCTCCCAGGGCAAACAAAATCTGGGGCTTGAAGTCCAGCAGACGTTCCATCCCCTTGGCCACTGTTGCAATGTCCGGATCCGGCAGAACCTCCGAAAAAATCTCATAGCTGATGCCATGTTCCTCCATGGGTTCCGTCAGGTATGACACCATCCCGCTTTCATTAATAAATCGATCAGTTATAATAAAGGCGCGCTTTAAGCCGGATAAGACCTGATCCAATCCACTCTTTCCCATATAAATACGGGGCTTAAGTATGAATTCTTCCAAGAGATCTTCCTCCTTCCTCCCCCTCCCGGGGGACCATGCCGGAAAGCCTTCCTCTACAGCTAAGCAGACATACTCTTACAGGGATGGATCTTGTATCCCAGGCATGCCCCGCCCTTGGGCCTTCGGCTCGGTAAGCATAAACAAAAAAAGTCCCGGCTACCCTGTGCTACTGTACACAGAGCAAGCCCGGACATAACAACGTCTCAGGTATCATCCATATGTCTACTAGCGTCGTAGGCAGATGTTCAATTTATGAAGCCATTGTACCATACAAAATTACCAATGTCAACCTGTTAATCCTGGTTTTGAGCAGTATTTTTGACAAGCATGAGCAGGATGGGATTGTGCACTTTTCACAATTTTCCCTTATTTGGCCTGACGTAGAATGTTGGAAAGATAAGCTCCAGACCTGCATATATCCTCCAGGGAGTTGCATTCTATGGTCCAGGTCATCTCCGGATTCGCCTGATGCAGGGCAGGCAGAACTTGATCCAGGGGGATATTGCCCCTGCCCAGTCCCCAATGAGCATCCCTGCTCCCATCGTTGTCATGGATATGGACATGACGAATATGACCGGCCAGGGCTTCCACCCACTCCATCACGGAAGCTTGGGAAAAACAATGGGCATGACCAATGTCCAGGCAAAGGCCAAAATCCGGATGAGAGACCCCCTCCGCCACTTCCAGAATTCCCGTATATTCCGGATCAAAGACATTTTCCATGCATATGGCGATGCCGGACTTGTCCTCCAGGAATTCATTCCAAAAGTCCACCATACGAGCTCCCCAGCCCTGGAGAAAGATGGTGGCAGGAACCCGGCAGGTATGATAAACGATCTTCTCCGCCCCCAGCCTCTGAGCAGCCTCATAGGCCTGCTGAAAGCGATCTATGGTGGCCTGGCGGATGCGGCTGTCGAAGCTCATGGGATTCAGATCCAGAAAAGGCCCATGAATGGACAGGGGGGGATTCCCATACCAAGCCAATTCCTCCTTGGCCTCCTCCAGCTGATGGTCCAAATCATCCAGGTTCATGCCAATGCCAAAACGCAGGGTCTCAATCCCCATATCCAGGTCCTGCAAAGCCCTCTTCATCTCCTCTCGGGGGATCAGATCCGATATAAAACATCCTTCCATAATTCTTTCTCTCCCTCTCTCTTTCCGGTCAACTACCCACCCAGTATACAATACCTGTCAGGGAAAGTAAACCTCTATGCCGGGTGCTGCCCGGCCCCACCATGCAGGAAGGCCAGCTGTTCTGCGCCGTCCCGCTGGAAGGCCAGTTGTTCCGCACCGTCCCGCTGGAAGGCCTGCTGTTTCGCACCGCCACGCAGGAAGACCAGCTGTTTTGCACCCCTCCGCATGAAAAGTCACATCTTGCAAACTTGGCAAAAGAATGCTATGATTCTCTCTGTCCGCAGCAGCGGATTTATTTCTTAATTCATGCTTTAAAGGAGTTCACGCGCCATGAAACACAGAACCATCATCAATTCCTTCCTTTTACTGCTGACAGCTACCATCTGGGGCGTTGCCTTTGTGGCACAAAGCGTAGGTATGGACTATGTAGGTCCCTTTGCCTTCAATGGGGTTCGAAGTATCCTGGGGGGACTTGTCCTGCTTCCCGTGATTTTCCTCATGTCCCGGGGCAAACAGGCAAAAAATGACTCTAAAACCCTGTTCCTGGGAGGAGTTCTCTGCGGCATCTGCC
>CAVJHW010000040.1:18264-19089 GCA_963649395.1 Coriobacteriaceae bacterium
GCTTCCAGCTTTCAGCAATTTGGAATTATGTATACATCGGTAGGGAAGGCAGGCTTTATCACCGCTTTCTATATTGTCCTGGTTCCGGTCATCGGGATTTTTCTCCATAAGAAAACCACACCCTTTGTCTGGATCTCCGTTGTATTGGCCCTGTGGGGGCTCTACCTGCTCTGCATGAATGAAAGCTTTACCATCGCCCGGGGAGATATCTATCTTTTCGTCAGCGCCTTCCTCTTCTCCGTCCATATTTTGGTCATCGACCACTTTTCCCCCCAGGTAGAGGGGGTTAAAATGGCCTGCATTCAGTTCTTTGTCTGCGGTCTGCTTTCCCTGCTTTGCATGGCCTTCTTCGAGCAGGGAACCTCCCTGGCAGCCATCCGGGAGGCCTGGCTTCCCATTGCTTATGCGGGAGTCATGTCCTGTGGGGTGGCCTATACCCTGCAGATCGTGGGGCAAAAGGGACTCAATCCCACCGTGGCATCCCTGCTCATGTCCATGGAATCCTGTATCTCCGTCCTGGCTGGCTGGCTCCTTCTGGGACAGGCTCTCAGCCATCGGGAGATCATGGGCTGCGTCCTCATGTTCGCTGCCATCATTCTGGCTCAGGTTCCGGTGAAACTGCCCAGACCACACAGGGATCATTGAGCGCAACGAAGGTTCTATAATGTTGTCCTCAATCGGGGCAGTCGACATTTCCCAGAAACGAGGGACCAAAGAAATCGGCATAGCCGGATCACTCCAGACTATGCCGATTTTTTCATAAGACAAACTTGGTTACAGTGTCAAAAGCCTGAGCCCACGACATGCTCGCATGTCGGTGGGGGA